>NZ_JBITGS010000014.1:0-205563 GCF_044457265.1 Streptomyces sp. NPDC050564
GTTTCCCTTTCCGGCGGTTCCGACTCTATCAGATCCTTTCGGGCCTGACTCCCAGTCAGCGGGCTTGTCTTCGCGGCTGTTGGGCCGTTCCGACGTTCCAAACTTTAGCGGATCCTCTCGGCAGTTCCTAATCGGGCCGCCGAACCCAAATCGAATTGAATTCGGGCACGCCGAATTCCACCCCGAAGGGAGATCATGCTGGTGGTTTGGTTGCCGCATCAGCGGCGGAGGTGCCGCCGCAGAACCGTTACGGCTCCGTGGCAACTCGAAGAACCTTACGGATCGGGAAGGGTGATGTCAACCGTCCCTGTCAAGATCTTTAATCGAGGTCGCTGAGCCGGCCGCCCGCGTCCGGCTGGGCGTGCTCCACTCGTCGTAGAAGACGGGTCAGAACTTCGCCCAGGACACCGCGTTCGTCAGCGGACAGGTCCTGGAGCAGGTCCTCCTCGAAGACCGTGGCGAGGCGCATCGCCTCAAGCCACTTCTCGCGCCCCTCGGCCGTGAGCTCCACGATGACGCGTACCCGATTGGACTCGTCGCGCTCCCGCGTGACCAGCCCCTCCGCTACGAGGCGGTCGATGCGGTGCGTCATCGCCGCAGGGGTCAGGCCCAGCCGCTTGGCGAGGTCGCTCGGGCCCATGCGGTACGGAGCCCCGGAGAGGACGAGGGCCTTGAGGACCTCCCACTCGGCGTTGCTGATGCCGAGCGCGGCGGTCTGGCGGCCGTAGGCGACATTCATCCGTCGGTTGAGGCGGGAGAGGGCCGAGACGATCTTCTCGACCTGGGGGTCGAGGTCCTGGAACTCGCGCTGGTAGGCAGCGATCTGTTCTTCGAGTGTCGGCTCGCTGACGCCGGGGGTGTCGCCCATGGTCGCAGTATCGCACGGCGCCGCTTGGCGTTGAAGTCCTTCGAGGTGTACAGTTCAACATCTAACTTTAGCTTCGAAGTCTTCAGGTCTGCATCGATGCAGAGGGAAGCTTCACGACCAAGGCAGGTGAAAGTGACCAGGGCGATGGGCGCAGCGATGCGCCGGATCCACGTGGGCAACGCACTCAGCGCGTTCGGGCTCGGCTTTACGGTCCCCTTCCTCTACGTCTATGTGGCGCAGGTGCGGGGACTCGGCTCCATGACGGCGGGCTTCGTGCTCGCCGTCTTCGCCGTCGCCGCTCTCGTCGTGCTGCCGTTCGCCGGGCGGGCCATTGTCCGGCGCGGCCCGCGGCCGGTCCTGCTCGCTGCCCTGGTCACCGCCGCCTTCGGAGCGATGAGCCTGGGGCTCGCGAACAGCGCCACGACCGTGCTGGTGTCGGCGGCCGCGCTCGGTGCCGGACAGGCCGTGATGCAGCCGGCGCTCGCGACGATGATCGTGGACTGCTCCACAGCGGACAGCCGCTCGCGCGCCTTCGCCATGCAGTTCTTCCTGCAGAACCTCGGGCTCGGCATCGGTGGTCTGATCGGCGGCCACATCGTCGACACCTCGCGGGCGAGCTCCTTCACGCTGCTGTTCGCGATCGAGGCGGCGATGTTCCTGCTGCTCGTCGTGATCATGTCGACCATACGGATGCCGCACGCGCCGAAGGTCGAAGGTGCGCCGCGGGCCAAGGGCGGCAGCTGGAAGCAGCTGCTCGGCAACCGGGCCATGGTGCAGCTGTCCGTGCTGGGCTTCGTGCTGTTCTTCGCCTGCTACGGGCAGTTCGAGTCGGGGCTCTCCGCGTACGGCGTCGAGGCGGCGGGGATCTCCACGTCCGCGCTCGGTACGGCGATGGCGGCCAACACAGCGATGATCGTGGTCGCGCAGTTCGCGGTACTGAAGTTCGTAGAGCGCCGGAAGCGGTCCCGGGTGATCGCCGCGGTCGGTCTCATCTGGGCTGTCGCATGGCTCGCGGCCGGTTACGCGGGCCTCGGCCACGGCAGCCGGACCATGGCCGCGGCGGCCTTCGTCTCGACGTACGCGCTCTTCGGGCTCGGCGAGGCGATGCTGTCGCCGACCGTCGCGCCGCTGGTCGCCGACCTGGCACCGACGGGCATGGCCGGTCAGTACAACTCCGCCTTCGCCCTGGTGAAGCAGCTCGCGCTGGCGGTCGGTCCCGCGGTGGGCGGGCCGATGGGGGCCTCGCTGCACGGCCCGTACATCGTGACGTTCCTGCTCTTCTCGCTCGGCATCACCTTCCTGGCCGTGCGGCTGGGGCGGCAGCTCACCCCCGTACAGAACCAGCCGTCGCTCGCAAAGAGCCGGGTGGTCGCGCAGGGCGGGGCGCCGGCGGAGCCGGTGCAGGTCCCGGCGAGTTCCTGACGGACCGATGCACGACGGCCGCGACCACCTTCACCGGGGTCGCGGCCGTCTTCGTCTGTCAGCGAACCCCTGTCACCAGGTTGGCGGTGAAGGGGAGGGTCGCGCTGCCGTCGGGGGCGGTGCGGTCCGCGAGGCGGGCGTGGACGGCGCGGCCTGCCCGTACGAGGGCGTCGTCGCCGGCGTTGTCGACGATCGACTGGCCCCAGGACGTCGACGAGAGCTGGCCGGGGGCGTATTCGGCGAGGGGCGGGAAGGCGATGCCGAAGCTGACCTCTCGGGAGGTGACGTCGTGGAAGCCGGCCGTGCGGAGGGCGGTGGTGAGACGCTCGGCGGTGCCGGAGAAGGCGCCCTCGTAGTCCGCGGCGATCTCCGGACCGCCGTATTCCTTGACGGCCTCGTACTGGGCCACGAAGTACGGGATGCGGTCCCTGTCGGCCCAGGCGGTGGCGACGAAGCGACCGCCCGGGCGGGTCACGCGGGCCGTCTCCGCGAGCGCCGCGGGCAACTCGGGGAAGAACTGGACTCCCTGCTGGCACACGATCGCGTCGAAGGCCGCGTCTTCGTAGGGGAGTTTGTCCGCCGGGGCCACTGTGAACTCGATGTCCGGGTACATGCGGGGTGCGTTTTCCCTGGCCACCCTGATCATGCCCTCATTGACATCCGCGCCCGAGACGCGGCCCGCTGGGCCCACGCGGGCGGCGGCCGCCCGTGCCGTGAAGCCGGTGCCGCAGGCCAGGTCGAGGACCGTGGCACCGGGGAACAGGTCGGCGGCGTCCAGGATCGTCGCCACGAAGGGCGCCATCAACGGCGCGGCGTACTGCTCGTAGCGCTCGGGAGCATTTCCTTTGAGCTGAAAGCCTGTTTCGTCTGCCATGGGGGAGCTACTAGCACTGGGTGGGGTGGGCGGCCAGGTGACGCGCGGGGGTGCGGGTGGGTGGTTTTTCGCCCCCTCCGCCCCTACCCGTCCCGTACCTGGGGGCTGCGCCCCCAACCCCGCTAAAAGACTGCGCAGTTCCCCGCGCCCCTAAAAGGGGCGCGGAACTACCCGCCCGGCAAGCCGAACTCGCACCAAACCGCCTTCCCACCACCCGGCGTACGCCGGGAACCCCAGCCGGAGGCGATCGTGGCGACGATGGCGATGCCACGGCCGGCCTCGTCGCCCGGCTCGGCGCGGCGTCGGCGCGGCAGGTGGTCGTCGCCGTCGGTGACTTCGATGATCAGGCGGCGGTCCGTGCGGCGCAGGCGAAGGCGCATGGGTGGGGTGCCGTGCTGCAGCGAGTTGGCGACGAGTTCGCTCGTGGCCAGGACGCCCAGGTCGTGCAGATCGGGCGGGAAGCGCCAGCTGGTGAGCACGCCGGAGGCGAAGGCACGCGCGCGTGGAGCCGCTTCGACGCCGCCGAGCAACTCCAGGGCGGCGTTGCGGAAGAGCTCGCCGTCCGGGCCCGTACGCGCCGGGTGTTGGAGGACGAGGACCGCCACGTCGTCGTCGTGGTCGGCCGTGACGCCGGCCGAGCGGACCAGGCGGTCGCAGATCACCTGGGGGGTGCCCGTGGCACCGGCCAGTGCGCGCTCCAGGGATGCGATGCCCTCGTCCAGGTCCTCGTCGCGGCGCTCGACCAGGCCGTCCGTGTACAGGACGGCCGTGGAGCCGGGGCCCAGCGGCACCGATCCCGACGTGTGCAACCAGCCGCCGGTGCCGAGCGGCGGCCCGGTGGGCTCGTCGGCCCGGTGGACGGTGCCGCTCTCGTCGCGGACCAGGATGGGCAGGTGGCCAGCCGAGGCGTACACGAGCCGGCTCTCGTTCGGGTCATGGACGGCGTACGCGCACGTGGCGATCTGGTTGGCGTCGATCTCGGTGGCGAGGCCGTCCAGGAGTTGCAGGACCTCGTGCGGGGGGAGGTCCAGGCGGGCGTACGCGCGTACGGCCGTGCGCAGCTGGCCCATGACCGCCGCCGCGCGGACCCCGCGGCCCATGACGTCGCCGATGACGAGCGCCGTGCGGCCGCCGCCGAGGGTGATCACGTCGTACCAGTCACCGCCGACCGCGGCCTCCGTGCCGCCGGGCTGGTAGGTGGCGGCGATGCGCAGGTCGTCGGGCTCCTCCAGCTCCTGCGGGAGGAGCGAACGCTGCAGGGTGACGGCCGTTTCTCGCTGGCGGCGCTCGCTGGCGCGCAGCCGTTCGGCGGCTTCGGCGTGGTCGGTGACATCGGTGGCGAAGATGAGTACGCCGCCGCCCTGGCCCTCCGGGGCGGTGTCGACGGGTGTGCAGGTGAAGGTGTACGAGCGCCCGCTCGGCACCTTGCGGGACTTGACCGTGCGGGGCTTCGCGCTGCGCAGGACCTGGTCGAGGAGTGGCAGCAGGCCGAGTTCGTCCAGCTCGGGCAGTGCCGCGCGCGCGGGCTCGCCGACGGGGCGTACGCCGAAGGCTGCCGTATAGGCGTCGTTGACGTACGCGAGGCGGTGCTCTGGACCGTGCACCAGGGCGACGAGGGCCGGGACGCGGTCGAGGACCTCGCGCACCGGCAGCTCGTCGACGGCGAGCACGGGCGGCGCGTCGTCATCCAGCTGCTCTACGCGGGCCCCGGGCACGGAGCTTTCCCCTCGTCGGTCCGGGGAGACCGTGTGCTCGGTCCGCGCTGCGGCGCGGCGCTGCGTTCCGGGGAGCCGGGCGCTCCAGCGCGTGAAGTTCACGAATCCTTGCCTCGTGTTTGTGGACTACGGCCGGCACCGGGTCGGTCGGGGTCCGGCCCGCGGCGGAGCCGCTGTTGAGTGCTGCGTCCCCCGGGGGGATGCAGCACAGTGGGGAAAGCTTCGCGGGTTCAGAGGGGCGGGCGGTGGGCCCACCCGAGGTCGTGGACCAGTCTGGCGGACCGGACCGACATCCGTCAGACGTCGGCCCAACCGGTGGAGTTCCTGGGTCCGGTCAGGACGACCCCTTCGGGTCGAGCTTGGGGTCGAGAGGATGCTTTCCACCGGCCGCGAGTTCGAACTCCGCACGGGGATGTTCGAGCGAACCGAGGGAAACGATCTCCCTCTTGAAGAGCCCCGCCAGGGTCCATTCGGCGAGCACACGGGCCTTGCGGTTGAAGGTGGGCACCCTGCTCAGGTGGTAGACGCGGTGCATGAACCAGGCAGGATAGCCCTTCAGCTTGCGCCCGTAGACGTGTGCGACGCCCTTGTGCAGCCCGAGGGACGCGACCGAGCCGACGTACTTGTGGGAGTACGTCTCGAGCGCCTCGCCGCGCAGGGAGTGCGCGATGTTGTCGCCGAGGACCTTGGCCTGACGCAAGGCGTGCTGGGCGTTGGGCGCGGTCTCCTTGCCGGGCTCGGCGGTGACGTCGGGGACGGCGGCCGCGTCTCCCGCGGCCCACGCGTGCGTGACGCCGTCGACGGTCAACTGGGCAGTGCACTTGAGGCGGCCGCGCCCGTTCCGGGGGAGGTCGGTGGCGGCAAGGAGCGGGTGCGGCTTCACACCGGCCGTCCACACGACCGTACGCGTGGGGAAGCGGGCACCGTCACTGAGGACGGCGATGCGGTCCGCGCAGGAGTCGAGGCGGGTCTCCAGCCGTACGTCGATGTTGCGGCGGCGCAGCTGGGTGATGGTGTACTTGCCCATCTCCTCGCCGACCTCGGGGAGGATGCGGTTCGAGGCCTCGACGAGGATCCACTTCATGTCCTCGGGCTGGACGTTGTGGTAGTAGCGCGCGGTGTAGCGGGCCATGTCCTCCAGCTCGCCCAGCGCCTCGACGCCCGCGTAACCGCCTCCTACGAAGACGAAGGTCAGCGCCGCATCGCGGATCGCGGGGTCGCGGGTGGAGGAGGCGATGTCCATCTGCTCGATGACGTGGTTGCGCAGGCCGATGGCCTCCTCGACCGTCTTGAAGCCGATGGCGTAGTCGGCGAGGCCGGGGATCGGGAGGGCGCGGGAGATCGAGCCGGGGGCGAGGACGAGTTCGTCGTACGTGATCTGCGCCGCGCCCGCGCCCTCCTCCTCGGTGGCGAGCGTGCTGAGCGTCGCGGTGCGCTTGGCGTGGTCGATCGACTGGACCTCGCCGATGACGATCCGGCACTGGTCCAGGACCCGGCGCAGCGGGACGACTACATGGCGCGGCGAGATCGAGCCCGCGGCGGCCTCGGGAAGGAACGGTTGATACGTCATGTACGGGTCGGGCGAGACGACCGTGATCTCGACCTCGCCCCGCTTCAGTTCGGGCTTCAACTTCTGCTGCAGGCGCAGAGCTGTGTACATCCCGACGTAGCCGCCGCCGACAATGAGAATGCGCGCACGTTCCTTCACCATCCCATGACGCACCCAGCTCTGGAGTTTGTCCACAGGCCCGGCAATTTGTGTGACCGGACGCCGACAACGCGCAGGGTTGGCCGATTTGCCGGAGTGCATGGAAGATGCGCAGGTCAGCGGGGGTGCGCGGGGTGCGCGGAGGGGGCGCAATCGGGACGTAACCGTCCCGTACTCCGATCGGGGGGCGCTCCGTGCGGAACCTGCCCCTTCTGAATTGACCCCCTCTCAACTATGTTCGTGTGTCGACGGGGTGTAGGGGGATGCGCTCGACGAGTCCGCAGGGCGGGCTCGTGCACACAAGCTTGTTCCGCACGCTCCGGCTACCAATGGCGGGGAGAGTCTCCGGGGGGAGACGTCATTACCGGGGGAACGCTTATGCACATTCAGGACTCTCATTGGTCTTCCGCGTCTGCCATCGCATCCGGTGGCACGGTCGGCGCGGCAGCGAGCGGCAACGGCCGCGGTCCGAGTGAAGGATCGCGTACGACGCCGCTGCGCGTGGACGCACAGCGCAATCTGGAGCACGTACTGCGCGCGGCGCGCGAGGTCTTCGGCGAGCTGGGGTACGGCGCGCCGATGGAGGACGTGGCGCGGCGCGCGAGGGTCGGTGTCGGCACGGTGTACCGACGCTTCCCGAGCAAGGACGTCCTGGTGCGCCGGATAGCCGAGGAGGAGACCTCCCGGCTGACCGATCAGGCACGCGCGGCGCTCGGCCAGGAGGACGAGCCGTGGTCGGCGCTCTCGCGCTTCCTGCGCACGTCGGTGGCTTCGGGCGCCGGCCGGCTGCTGCCGCCGCAGATACTGCGGGTCGGCGTCGCGGAGGACAGGGTCGAGGCGGACGAGGCGCGGGTGCCGCAGCAACGGTCCCAGCCCACGCCCGAGCTGCGGCTCGTCGAACAGCGGCAGACACCCGAGGAGGAGTCGGCGATCGCGGCGGACGACGCCGGTGCGGCGGCGCTGCTCGACGTGGTCGGCCGACTGGTGGACCGGGCGCGCGCGGCGGGCGAGCTGCGGGCGGACGTGACCGTGGCGGACGTACTGCTGGTGATAGCGACGGCGGCGCCCTCGCTGCCGGACGCCGCCCAGCAGGCCGCGGCCTCGGCACGGCTGCTCGACATCCTGCTGGAGGGGCTGCGCTCGCGTCCGGCGTGAGCCGTCCCTCGAGCCGTCACGCATCGGGCCTTCCCGGAGTACGGGTTTCCTGGAGTACGGGGTCTCCTGGAGTACGGGGTCTCCTGGGTGTACGGGTTTCCTGGGTGTACGGGTTTCCTGGGTGTACGGGGGTTTCCTGGGGTAACGGGCTTCCCGGAATCCCGGGTTCTCCCGGAGTAGCAGGCCGTCCTGGACGCGAGTGCTGCGCCACTCGCGTACCGGGTGCCGCCGGTTTCGTTCCAGACATGTCGGATGTCACGGCGACTCCCGTGCGGGGACCGTTCGTTGACTGTTCCCCAAACGAGTGACCGCTGGCTGCTCTCGTAGGCGAAGTCCCCACGGACGAGTGGTTGGTCCCTACAGGGGGGTCGGCCCCCTGAGGCCTGTGGCACTCTTGCCCGGTATTCGGGTCCGAGTGTGCAGGCGGGGGCTTTCCGCGATGAGCGTTGACGGGCGGGACGAGTCACTCGACGACGGTGGCGCGGACGGTGGCACGGGAACCGGCGGGCCGTCGACGCCCCAGGTGCCCAGTCAGGGCGGGCGGCAGAGCGGCACCCCGGGTAACACGCCGTCGGATGCCTCACCCCCGGGTGCCAGGCCGTCCCGTGGCGCGCCGGATCCCAGCGTCCCGTCGCAGCGTGACCGGTTCGACCGGCGCGACGGCGTCGCCCTGCCGCCGCCTCCGGCCGATCTGCCACCGTCCGACGCCGCTCTGATCGAGCGGATGCGCGCGGGCGACGACACGGCGTACGAGGAGTTGTACCGGCGCCACGCGGACGCCGTGCGCCGGTACGCCCGCACCTGCTGCCGAGACGGGCACACCGCCGACGACCTCACGGCCGAGGTGTTCGCGCGCATGCTGCAGGCGGTACGCGGTGGCAGTGGCCCCGAGCACGCCGTACGTGCGTATCTGCTGACGACCGTCCGCCGCGTCGCCGCGAACTGGACGAAATCGGCGAAGCGGGAACAACTGGTCGACGACTTCGCGGCGTTCGCGGCGCAGGCCGCGCGCACCTCCGAGGTCTCCGACGACGCCACGCTGGGCCTGGGAGCGGACGTCCGCGCGATGCACGAGGCCGAACAGTCCATGGCCATGCAGGCGTTCCGGTCGCTGCCCGAACGCTGGCAGGCCGTGCTGTGGCACACAGAGGTCGAGGACGAGTCGCCGAGCGAGGTCGCCACGCTCTTCGGGCTCGACGCCAACGGCACCCGCGTCCTTGCCAGCCGCGCCCGCGAGGGCCTCAAACAGGCCTACCTCCAGGCACATGTGAGCGCCACGCTCACCATGGACGAGGAGTGCGCCCGCTACGCCGACCGGCTGGGCGCCTACGCCCGCGGCGGGCTGCGCACGCGCGCCGAGCGCGGGCTGCGCAAGCACCTGGAGGAGTGCGCCAAGTGCCGGCTGGCCGCGGGCCAGATCAAGGAAGTCGCCGGCGGGATCCCCGCGGTCGTGCCGGTCGCGGTCATCGGTTGGTTCGGTGCCGCCGGGTACGCGAAGGCCGTCGCGCTCATCGCCGGTGGCGCCGGAGCGGGTGCGGCCGGGGCCGCGGCCGCCGCGGCGGGCGGCAGCTCCGGGGGCGCGAGCGCGGGGGGCGGCGTGGCTGCCTCGGAGGGGATCGGCGCGCCGGTCAAAGCAGGTATCGCGGCGGGAGTCGTCGCGGTGGCCGCGGCGGCGGTGGCGCTCGCCCTGGTCGGCAACGACGGCCCGGCCAAGCAGACCGAGGCCAAGCCGGCCACCTCGCCCGCCGTCGAAGCGCCGCTGCCGTCGCCGAAGCCGCCGAAGCCGCCGAAGAAGGCACCCGCGCCGAAGCCGCCGGTGGTGGCGCCCACCCTGACTCCTCCGCCGCCCCCTTCTCCGGCGCCCAAGCCCACACCGAAGCCGACGCCCAAGCCGTCGCCCACGCCCACCCCGACGAAGGCCGAGCGGAAGCCCACTCCCAAGCCGACCCCGACTCCTCCCCCTCCCCCTCCCGCCCCGGTCGTCTACCAGTGGAGCGAGCTGAGCTACGGCTTCAACGGCGATCACACCAAGCCCGAGATGCGGCTCGGCGAGAGCAGCTGGGTGTGGCAGCGCCATGGGGTGTCGATCGCGAACAGCCAGTACGCGCACGGCGTGACCGTCCACGGCCTGTCGTCCGTCACCATCGACCTCAACCGCAGCTGCACCTCGTACGACGCGATGGTCGGCGTCGACGACCTGACGATGGGGCTCGGCAAGGTCCGCTTCTCGGTGTACGTCGACGGGTCCCAGGCATGGCAGTCGCCGGTGATCAAGGGCGGCGACCAGGCAGTCCCCGTCCATGTGAACCTCGCCGGCCACGACACGATCCGCCTCGCCGTCGAGCCGCACACCCCGCTCGACTCGGCGGCGCCGGCGGACTGGGCGGAGTCGAAGTTCCTGTGCCGGTGAGCGCGCGTGAGGAGCGCCGTTACTCGTCGGCGTGCTCCTTGAGCGCCTCGGCCAGATCCCGCAGGGCGTCCTCCGTGGTGAAGTCCGAACCCGTGGCGCGCTCGGACTCGTAGCGAACCGGTCCGAGGGCCGCCATCGCGGCGGCCTCCGTGCGCTCGGCCTCGGCGCGCTCGCGCGCGGGACGCGGATGTCCACCGCGCCACCGCACGGCGGCCGCGAGCAGACGGATCGCGGGCGGGTGGTCGCCGAGCTCGGCGAGGAGGCCCGCCGCGACATCGACGAGGCCCGCTGCGACCACATCGGCGCACCGCGTGTCCACTGCCTCCCGCAGGGCGTCGAACAGCTTGCGCAGACCGCGCTCCGGGCCGGACTCGGCGGCCGTGACGAGCGCGTCCACCCAGTTCAGCGCAGCCGTGAACTGCGGAGGCGGGGTGCCTTGGGAACTCTCCTCGCGCGCCAGCTCGAACAGTTCACGCGCGTAGGCGACCTCGCCGTCGTCCAGGGCCACCTTGGCGCGCAGGAGGCGAACGAACGCCCGGGAGTCCATCACCCCGTACCGGTCGGCCGCCGCGCTCGCCTCGTCGAGGGCGGTCAGCGCCCGGGAACGGTCGCCCGCGCGGTAGGCGATCTCGGCAAGCCGCGCCATCAGGAAAGGCACCTCGGCGTACGCGCCCACCTCGTAGGCGAGCCGCAGCGCCTCCTCGTACTCCCCCTTCGCCTCGTCGAAAAGGCTGCGTGCCATGGCCGCCTCACCGGCCGCGCTGCACACCTGGGCCCACATCCACCGGTCCCCCACCCGCCGGCTGAGCTCGCGCAGCTCCGCCAGGTCGTCGTCCACGCCGTGCATACCTCCCGGCGCGTCGACGACCATGTGCGTACGGAACATCAGGATGACGCCGATCTCCCACTCACCGCCGTAGGCACGGCAGTTGGCGACCGCCGCGTCCATGATGGGGCGCATGTCCTCCGAGCCGTTCAGGAAGACGGCGGCCAGCGGCCAGACGATGCCCGGCATGCGTGCCGCGTCCGGGCCGCCCTTCTCGAAGACGGCCCGCACCCGCGTCACGTACTCCCGCATCCGGCCGTCGTCCCGCCCGTCCGGCGGTTCGACCTCCAGCTTCATGAACAGGTGGAGCATGCGCAGCCGCATCCGCATACCGCGCAGCGGATGCTCGTCGCTCTCGGGGGCATCGAGGAAGGCCCCCACCGGGTCCACTGCGTCCAGTGCGGCGAGGTGGGCATCACCCGCGGCGCGAGAAGACCCGCCCGCCCGTCCGGTGATCCCGGCGACGGGCAGGTCTCCACGACTGATGGCCGCGCCCAGCCGCAGCACGAGGTCCGTCCATTCCGTGCCCTCGCGCCGGAAGTTGCGCAGCCACCAGAACCAGCTCATGGCGAGGACCAGGGCGCCGGCCTCCTCCTCGTCAGCGGCGGCGATCGTGCGGTGGAGGGCCGCCCTGATGTTGTCGAGCTCGGTCTCCAGGCGCCTGATCCACGGGAGTTGCTCGGCGGAGCGCAGGAGCGGCTCGGCCTCGTCGACGAGCGCGCGCACCCACGCGCGGTGGCGCCGCTCAGCCGCGGCGCGCAGCTCGGGGACCTCGGCGGCGCGCTCGGTCGCGTACTCGTGGATGGTCTCCAGCATGCGATACCGCATGCCGCCACTGCCGTCCTCGTCATACGGGTTGGCGACGATCAGGGACTTGTCGACCAGCGCCCCGACGAGGTCGGCCGCGGGCCCGGTACAGACAGCCTCCGCGGCCGCCAGGTCCCAACCGCCCGCGAACACGGACGCCTCGCGCAGCACGGTCCGCTCCCGCTCGTCGAGCAGCTCCCAGGACCAGTCGACGACGGCGCGCAGGGTCTGCTGGCGGGGCAGCACCGTGCGGCTTCCGGAGGTGAGCAGCCGGAAGCGGTCGTCGAGCCGGTCGGCGATCTGACGAGGGGTGAGCAGCCGCAGCCGGGCGGCGGCCAGCTCGATGGCCAGGGGCAGGCCGTCGAGCCGTCGGCAGATCTCGTCCACGGCTGCCGAATCGTGCGGCGCGGCTTCGGCATCGGGGCGGACGACCGACGCCCGCTCCATGAAAAGGCGGCGAGCGGGGTCGGGCGGCAGGGGTTCGACCGGACGCACCAACTCGCCGGGCACACCCAGGGGTTCACGGCTGGTGGCAAGAATTGTGAGTCCTGGGCAGTGCGTCAGCAGGGTCTCGGCGAGCTCGGCCGCCGCACCGATGACATGCTCGCAATTGTCAAGGATCAGGAGCTGGCTGCGCGGGGCGCAGTACTCGACGAGCAGGGCGAGCGGGTCGTCCTGCGGGACCGCCATCTCGTTGGTGATCAGCACCGTTTCGCGCAGGCCGAGGGCGCTGACCACAGCACCCGGGACCGCCTCGGGCCGGTCGAGCGGGGCCAGCTCGACCAGCCACGCCTGCGGAAGCCCGGCGGCGGCTTCCTCGGCGAGGCGGGTCTTCCCCGAACCACCTGGTCCGGTCAGGGTGACCAGGCGTGCCCTCTGAACATCCGAACGGATGGCGTCGAGTTCGGGTTCCCTGCCGACGAACGAGTTCAGACGGGGACGAATGTTCCCGTTCCGCGCGGCACGGGAGGAGTCTCCCGGCTCGGCGGAGCCCGTGTGCGACGTCCCACCGGCACGGGCTTGGCGGTGAGCCGTGCCGCTCCCGGGCCACGTCCCGTCCCCCTCATCGCGCCGCGACCGGGGATCCAACAACTCCTCGTACAGCGCACGCAATTCCGGCCCGGGATCCGCGCCCAGCCCGTCCATCAGTCCGCGTCGCACCCCCTCGTACGCGGCCAGGGCGTCCGCGCCGCGGCCGGCGTCGCGCAGGGCGCGGATGAGCAGAACGTGCAGCGCCTCGTCGTACGGGTGAGCCGACGTGAGTTCTCTCAACTCCGGTACGACGTCGGTGGCGCGGCCCAGCCGCAGGTCCGCCTCGATGCGGGTCCGGGTCGCCTCCTGGCGGAGGGCCTCCGGGCGGGTCGCGACGGTGCGGTCGGGGAGGTCCGCGAGGGCGGGGCCACGCCACAGAGCGAGCCCTTCGCGCAGCCGGGCGACGGCGATCGTGGCGTCGCCGCGTTCCAGCGCCGTCTTGCCCTCCCCCACCAGTCGCTCGAAGACGAACAGATCCACGTCGTCCTTGGTGGCCCGCAAGCGGTAGCCGCCCGCCTCGGAGACGACCGTGTCCTTGCCGATGGCGCGGCGCAGTCGACCGACGAGGGCCTGTAGTGCCGCAGGGGCGTCCAGCGGGGGATCGTCCGCCCACACCTCGTCGATCAGGGTGTCCGGGGTGGTGGTGCGGGCGGGGCGTTGCGCCAGCGCCGCGAGGAGCGCGCGCACCCGGGGGCCTCCGACGGCGACCTGAGCCCCCCGGTCATCCTCCACCTGGGCGACCCCCAGAATCCTGTACCGCACCCACCCATTCTCACCGTCGCCGGCACCGGAGACATCGGCTTTCCCTGGCGAGCCTCCCCGGGCACTCCGCCTCGCCCGGCGCGGGGGTGCGGGTGGTTTGGGGAATTCACCCCCTCCGCCCATATCCGTCCCGTACCTGGGGGCTCCGCCCCCAGACCCCCGTATCGGTATTGAGGGCCTCTCATGGACAGGATTCACTGTTGCCCGTTGCCCCCTTGCGCCATCACATGGCATCACGTGGCACCGGGTGGCACCGCTTGGTGCCACCCAGTGCCGTGCGGCACTATTCCACGCCCCCTAGTGCGCGCAAGCGCGCATGGCACCACGATGACTCAGGCCAACCCCTTCACGTTTCCGCAGCTCAGGGCGGCTTTCCTCAAACCTGCCCCACGCAAGGGGCCATCCAGGCTTGCGCATGGCACCACATTGGTGCCACCATGACGTCATGGACCTCACCCCGTATGTCGACACCCTCCGCCGCGAACTCGCGGTGGCCGCCGAAGCCGGCGGGGAAGAAGCCCGCGAGCTGGCCGAGCGGCTCACGGCTCCTCTGGAGTCGGCGACCCGTCTGACCCTGCTCAACGTGCTCTCCGCCGCGATGGACGAGATCACCCGCGAACTCGCCCCTGGCTCGGTCGACGTACGGCTGCGCGGGCTCGACCCCGACTTCGTGGTGACCCCGCCGCCCGCCGACGGCGGCCCCATGGAAGCGGCCGCCGCGCCCGTCGAACCGCTCAAGGCGCAGGCGCCCGCCGACGGCGACGAGGGCGGCACCGCCCGCGTCAATCTGCGTCTGCCGGCCCACCTCAAGGCGCGTGCCGAGGAGGCCGCGAGCCGCGAGGGCCTGTCGGTCAACGCGTGGCTGGTGCGGGCCGTGTCGGCCGCGGTCGACGGCGGCACGCGACCGCGTACGACGGAGAAGACCCACACCATCGGGCAGAGCTTCACGGGCTGGGTGCGCTAGCCGCGCCCCCGCCCGCCCCACTTCACCCACACCACGTCCCACCAGCGGGGACGACCCAAAGACTCAAGAGGACGGGACAGCCATGCCTTCTTTCGACACTCCCGAAGCGATCTCGGCCACGGCGCACGTGGAGGCCGGTTCCATCCAGTTCACCGCGAGCGACCGTCTCGACACCGTCGTCGAGGTGCGGCCCCGCGACCCGAAGAAGGACCAGGACGTGCGGTCGGCCGACCAGACCGAGGTCACCTACGCGAGCGGTGTCCTGACCGTCAGGACGCCCAAGCCGCGTTATCTCGTCGGCCGCACCGGCACCGTCGACGTGACGATCGAACTGCCCACGGGCTCGCGCGTCGACATGACCGGCGCCTGGGCTCAGGTGCTCGGCGAGGGCCGGCTCGGCGAGGTCCGTGTGAAGACCTCGTCCGGCGACGTCCGCCTCGACACCACCGGCCCACTGCAGCTGACCGCCTCCCACGGCTCGATCACCGTGGACCGGGTCGAGGGCATGGCCGAGATCACCACCAGCTCCGGCAGCCTGCGCGTCGGCCTCGTCGACGGCCCCGCCGTTCTGAAGAACTCGCACGGCACCACGACCGTCGGCGCCGCGACCGGCGAGCTGCGGGTGAGCGGCGCCAACGGCGACATCCAGATCCGGCGCGCCGAGGACTCGGTCACCGCCACCACCGCCCACGGCACCCTGCGCGTGGACGAAGTCGCCCGCGGCACCGTCCAGTTGGAGACCAACCACGGCGCCATCGATGTCGGCATCCGCGAAGGCACGGCCGCCTGGCTCGACGTCAACTCGGGCTCCGGACAGGTGCGCAACACGCTCACCGCGTCCGAGACCCCCGAGAAGACCGAGGACACCGTCAGGGTCCGCGCCCGCACCCGGCACGGAAACATCGACATCCGCCGCGCCAAGGCCTGAGCGCCACATCCTCAACCAGCCCCCTCCCCCGCCCACTTCAGCCTTCGAACGGAGGGCCCCATGCCTTCATCTGTCATGCCCACGCCCAGGCGAGGCGACGGTCCGCAGTCGTCCACCGCCGTCTCCACCATCGGCCTGCGCAAGTCGTACGGCGACAAAACCGTCCTCGACGGCATCGACCTGCGCATCCCGGCCGGGTCCGTGTTCGCACTGCTCGGGCCGAACGGCGCGGGCAAGACCACCGCCGTGAAGATCCTTTCCACGCTCATCGCCGCCGACGGCGGGCAGGCCCAGGTCGCGGGCCACGACGTCGCCACGTCACCGGACGGGGTGCGTGCCGCGATCGGCGTCACCGGTCAGTTCTCCGCCGTCGACGGGTTGATCACCGGTGAGGAGAACATGCTCCTCATGGCGGACCTGCACCACCTGTCCAAGCGCGAGGGACGGCAGGTCGCCGCCGAGCTGCTGGAGCGGTTCGATCTCACCGAGGCCGCGAAGAAGCCCGCCTCCACCTACTCCGGCGGCATGAAGCGCCGCCTCGACATCGCCATGACCCTGGTCGGCAACCCGCGGATCATCTTCCTCGACGAACCGACCACCGGCCTCGACCCGCGCGCCCGCCACAACATGTGGCAGATCATCCGCGAACTCGTCACGGGCGGCGTCACCGTCTTCCTCACCACCCAGTACCTGGAGGAGGCCGACGAGCTCGCCGACCGCATCGCCGTGCTCCACGACGGCAAGATCGCCGCCCAGGGCACCCCCGACGAGCTCAAGCGGCTCATCCCCGGCGGACACGTCCGGCTCCGCTTCACCGACCCGGCCGCCTACCAGAGCGCCGCCTCCGCGCTGCGCGAGGTCACCCTCCCCCACTCTCGGCTTCGCTCGAGCGGGGGGACCCCCATCGACGAATCCCTCGCCCTGCAGATCCCCAGCGACGGCAGCCAGCGCGAGCTGCGCTCCATCCTCGACTGGCTGGACTCGATCGGCATCGAGGCCGACGAGCTGACCGTGCACACCCCCGACCTCGACGACGTCTTCTTCGCCCTGACCGGCAGCACCAACCAGCCGAACCAGCCCAAGGAGGCTGACCGATGAGCACCCCCCTGGCTCCCGCCCGCCCGACCCGGATCTCCCTCGCCGTGCGCGACTCGTCCACGATGCTGCGCCGCAACCTGCTGCACGCCCGGCGCTACCCCTCCCTCACCCTCAACCTGCTGCTCACCCCGATCATGCTGCTGCTGCTCTTCGTCTACATCTTCGGCGATGTGATGAGCGCCGGCATCGGGGACGGCGGTGCCGGCCGGTCCGAGTACCTCGCCTATCTCGTCCCGGGCATCCTGATGCTGACCATCGGCGGCACCACGATCGGCAGTGCGGTGTCCGTGGCCACGGATATGACCGAGGGCATCATCGCCCGCTTCCGTACGCTGGCGATCCACCGCGGGGCGGTGCTCATCGGGCACGTCGTCGGCAGCGTGCTGCAGTGCGTGATGAGCGTGGTCCTCGTCGGGGCCGTCGCCGTGGCCATCGGCTTCCGCTCCACCGACGCCACCGTCCTGGAGTGGATCCTGGCGGTCGGGCTGCTGGCGCTCGTCTCCCTGGCGCTCACCTGGATCGCGGTCGGTATGGGCCTGTCCAGCCCGAACGCCGAGGCGGCCAGCAACAACGCCCTGCCGCTGATGGTCCTGCCGCTCCTCTCCAGCGCCTTCGTGCCGGTCGACGCGATGCCGGGCTGGTTCCAGCCGATCGCCGAGTACCAGCCCTTCACGCCCGCCATCGAGACCCTGCGCGGGCTGCTGCTCGGCACCGAGATCGGCCACAACGGATGGCTGGCCGTGGTCTGGTGTGTGGGGCTGGCCGTGCTCGGCTACGTCTGGTCCAAGTCGCTGTTCAACCGCGACCCGAAGTAAGGGCCCGCAACTCACGGGCCGCGCCGACAGCTCGTCCCACTCCAGGGCGGCGTACTCCGACACCGCGTCGGCGTACGCCGCCCCGTCGGCGTTCTCCGCCGCCTGCCGGGCCAGCGCCGCCGACATCGTCGGCCGGGAGGGAGAGGCGTGGCCAGGTGCGTGGACGGGGCTCGTCGCCTCGCCCTCCCGCCGGACAGGTTGAGGTACCGGCCACGCTGAAAAGCACCCGCAAGGTGGGCAGATGGGGCCCGTCGACAGGTGAGGCCTCAGCCGCGGTGAACGGTGCAGGCAGGGCCAGTGCATTGCACCCGCAGTCGCCGACGCACGGAAGGGGCCGTGCCGGTACATCACATGCCCCGTCGCTCACGTGGTTGCCAACAGGCCGAGCCCTGAAAGCCAACCGATCTGCCACCGGCGACGGGGCGGATGTACCGGCACGGCCCCGCCCCACCCACCGGCCGGAGGCGGAACCACCCACCGGCGCCAACCCGACCTACCCACCAGCGGAGACAGAGCCACCCACCGGCACAAACCCGCCCCACCCACCAGCGGAGACAGAGCCACCCACCGGCACAAACCCGCCCCACCCACCAGCGGAGACAGAGCCACCCACCGCGCCACCCCGCCCGCACCACCCACCGACGAAACGGCGCACGCGGCGCCCCACCCCCAGCTACCCCCGCCGAACCGCCCCGGCCCCCGCCCCCAACGCCCGCCCCTGCGGCACGATCCCCGCAGGCACGGCCCGCTGTCGGGCAGGGGTTCCCGTCCAGCAGGTCCCCCGCCGGGCCAGCAGCCGCCGAAGCCACAGCTCCAGGGAGATCAGGTCGGCCAGCCCGTCCAGGGGCAGCGGCTCGCCCTCCGCGGCCCCGCGCAACGCCTTGCGGACCACGCGGGCCTCGACCAGGCCCGCCTGGGCGAGCAACGGCGTGTCGAACAACGCGATCAAGGGATCCGCGGCCACCCGCAACCCCGTACGCGCGGCCGCAGCCGAGGACGCGTGGGAAGGCGCGCCCCACCCAGCGGGGAGATCAGCCACCCCCGCCCCCTCCAGCACCGTCCGCAGAATCGCCGACCGCGCCCCGGGCTGCACCCGCAGCGCCTCCGGCAGGTCACGGCACGCACGTACCACCTGGTTGTCGAGGAACGGCGCGTGCAGCCGCTGGAAGCGGATCTCGGCGGCCTGCTCCAGGACCCGCAGATCCGCCGCGTGACGCGCAAGCGCCGCACGCGCGCGGAAGTCACCCGGCCGCTGCCCGGGACCGACCCCGGGCCGCCCCGTCGCGCCCTGCAGGCGAACCGATACTTCAGCCAGCGCCTCCCCGGTCAGCCATCGCGCCGCGGGCCCGGGTCTGGCCCAGGTGAGCGCGGCGAGCGACGCCCCCACAGCACCCCCCGGCTCCTCGAACCGCCGGTGCAGCAGCCGGTCGGCGAGCTCGTCGACACCGGTGCGGTACGGCGTACGGGCCAGCTTCCGCGCGGCGCCGTACACGCGCGCGGGGACCAGCACCGACCCGTCGGCCTTGGCCAGCGCAGCGACGGGCTTCACCAGATGTCGCCGCTTGCGGTCCATCAACAGGTCGGCGAGCCGCGCCGGGTGGGCGTCCAGGACCTGCCGGGCGCCGTACCCCGTGAAGTGGTCCGCGCTCCCCGAGGAGAGCCGCACGCGATGCCGGGCGGCCGTGACCAGCGAGGGGCCCGGCTCGTCCGTCAGCGGGCCCTCCAAGTCGGCGTAAGGCAGCACCTCTTCGCCCCCGGTGACGACCACGTGGTGCAGCCGGGGATTCGCGGCCAGCGTCCCGGCCCGCTCCAGCTCGGCCTCCCGCCCGCTGACGGCGAGGTCGTTGAAGGTGACCGCGAGAAGACGCTCACCGGCGCCCGTGCCGTGCCCGAGGACGGTCCCGGGCGCCCCCGGAAGCCCGGCCGCGAGCAGCGCCAATGTCCCGGAGGCGGGCCCGCCCGAGAGGTCGGCGCCGATCCCCGGCACCGGCATCCCGCGCGCGGCGCGCCGCTCGGCGGGCCCCATTCCGGGCACGGGCCCGGGGTCCACATCCGTGCCTGGCACATGGCGCGGGGCGGCGAGACGCGCGCGTACGGCCTCCACGAGGGCGTCACGCACGGCGTCCACGGCGCTCGTCGGGTCGGCCGAGGGCGCCGCGACCGCGAGCGAGGCGACCGGTTCGTACCCGGCGATCTCGCGCGCCCCGGCACGCAGGATCAGCGCGTGCCCCGGCGGGATGCGCCGCACACCGTCGTAAGGGGTCGAGTCGTGCACCGCGGCCGGTACGTCGGGGGCGGCGAGCAGCGCCGCGAGATGCCCGAAGTCGAGGTTCGCCTCGATGAGGTCGGCGAGGGGCAGCGCGGCGGTCGCGTAGGCCGTACCACCCGCCCAGGGGGTGTAGAACACGGGTCGTGCGCCCGCGAGATCACCGCAGACGGTCACCCTCCGGCCCACCTGGACGACCGCCGTGTAGCTGCCGGACCAGTTGGTCAGATGCCGAAGTGCCCCTCCGCGCGCGGCGAACAGCCCGACCCGCAGCTCTTCGTCGGAGGCTCCGCAGGTGCCGAGTACGGCGATCCGGTTCTGCGCGTCGGCCTTCACCACGCGCACCTCGTCGGGACGCCAGTCGCCGACGGCCCAGAGCGGATCGGGGTCGCCCCACAGGAGTTGGGAACCCACCGGGTGAACGGTCTCACCGTCGCTGCCGGTGGCGCCCGCCGAGCCGATCTCAGGCGCTCTGGCGGCGGTACTGCTCCACCCCACCAACCATCGCATCGCCGCCTCCACAGGCTGTGGACAACCAGTGCACCGTACGAACTGGGCACCATGCTGCCACGAAGGAAGCGCGTGAGAGGGCCCCTGCGGCGGCTTGCACTCCCTGAAGTGCGCCCCCAAGTGGGCGCCCGTGCCGATCCGAAGCCGACGCGTGCCCGCCGTCTCCCCACCCGCCACCGACGGAGAGCCGACTCCCGAAGTGGTGTCGAGCGCCCCGCCCGCCGACCTTCGGAGCGGTGCCGAGCGCTTCCTCGACCGGCACTCGACCAGCCCAGGGCCGACGCGAATGCGCCCCCGGTACGCTCCCCCAAAACCCCCTGCGCGCCCTCAACTGACGTGGTAGGAGCCCTAATCGCCCTCGATGGCCACCGTCGATTTTCGGCCAAATCGGCTGCGGATGCACAGGCGCGCACACGCTCCGTACAGGCCTTGCGCACCGCTCCGCAACGCACAGTCCGGGAGGCGGAGTTCGCCTCCCGGACCGGTCCGCCGCCCGCGGGGATGTAGGCGGCGGTGTCCCCCAGCCCACTGGATCCAGTACAGCGGGCCGACCCACGCACGATCCATGGAAGCGCTCCCCCGATGGCCGGAGAAGAGCGCACGGACGGGCGCACGGCCACACAGCGGGAGCACGCCGCAACCGTCCGTACTGTCGTACGGACCACAATCCCGCCATCCGGAAGTACGCCCCTTAACGCTTGGGATGGGGCGAACTACGCTGGGTTTACGAATGCCGCGTGGTTATGCCAGCGCGGCAGCCGTCTGTGTCGAGGGGTGGCGCATGTCCAGGGAGCAACGCGGGCCGAACGAAAAACTCGGCGCCGTTCTCGCCCTCGCGGGAATCAGCAACGCAGGACTCGCGCGACGCGTCAACGACCTTGGCGCTCAACGCGGGTTGACTCTTCGCTACGACAAGACGTCGGTGGCGCGCTGGGTGTCGAAGGGAATGGTGCCCCAAGGTGCGGCGCCGCACCTCATCGCGGCCGCGATCGGCCAGAAGCTCGGCCGCCCGGTGCCGCTCCACGAGATCGGCCTGGCCGACGCGGATCCCGCACCCGAAGTGGGCCTCGCCTTCCCCCGTGACGTCGGACAGGCGGTGCGGTCGGCGACCGAGCTGTACCGCCTCGACCTCGCCGGGCGCCGGACCGGCGGCGGCATCTGGCAGTCGCTGGCGGGCTCGTTCGCAGTAAGCGCATACGCAACTCCCGCGTCACGGTGGCTGATAACCCCGGCCGACAGCTCGGTGGCGCGCGAGGTGAGCCCCGGTGAGGGCTCCGGAGCACCGCTGAAAGTCGGCCACAGCGACGTGCAGAAGCTCCGCGAGGCAGCCGAGGACGCCAGGCGCTGGGACTCCAAGTACGGGGGCGGCGACTGGCGTTCGTCCATGGTGCCCGAGTGCTTAAGGGTGGAGGCGGCACCGCTGCTGCTCGGCTCCTACTCGGACGAGGTGGGCAGAGCCCTCTTCGGAGCCAGCGCCGAGCTCACCCGCCTCGCCGGGTGGATGGCCTTCGACACCGGCCAGCAGGAGGCGGCCCAGCGCTACTACATCCAGGCGCTGCGCCTGGCCCGGGCGGCCGCCGACGTGCCTCTGGGGGGCTACGTACTCGCCTCCATGTCCCTCCAGGCGACCTACCGCGGCTTCGGCGACGAGGGCGTCGACCTCGCCCAGGCCGCCCTGGAGCGCAACCGGGGACTGGCGACAGCCCGCACCATGAGCTTCTTCCGCCTGGTCGAGGCACGCGCGCACGCGCGCGCCGGTGACGCCCAGGCGGCCGGCACCGCCCTGCGGGCCGCCGAGGGCTGGCTGGAGCGGGCCCGCGACGGCGACCACGACCCGTCCTGGCTCGGTTTCTACTCGTACGACCGCTTCGCCGCCGACGCGGCCGAGTGCTACCGCGACCTGAAGGCACCGCGCCAGGTGCGCCGCTTCACCGAGCAGGCGCTGTCGAAGCCGACGGAGGAGTTCGTACGCTCGCACGGGCTGCGCCTGGTGGTGTCGGCGGTCGCCGAGCTGGAGTCGGGCAACCTCGACGCGGCGTGCGAGCAGGGCGTACGGGCGGTGGAGGTCGCCGGACGCATCTCCTCCGCCCGCACCACCGAGTACGTGAAGGATCTCCTGCACCGGCTGGAGCCGTACGGCGACGAACCGCGCGTGGTCGAACTGCGGGAGCGCGCACGGCCGCTGTTGATGGCTCCCGCGTAGGTGCTCCGTTCGGGGCAGGATCCGACGCGTCTGCCTGGCGCTGCGGTCTCGGGGCCGCAGGTTGTGTGTGCTGCTCGCGCCCGCGCGGCGCAGCCGCATGATGTGACGGCCCCGCGCCCCTTCGGGGTGCAGGGGCCTCCCCCGGGTTTGAGCGCGTTGTCAGTGGCGCAGTGCACTATCGAAGTCGGGAGGTGGTGCAGGTGCGGGAGCTCGGGTACGACTGCGATGTGCTGGTGATCGGCGGCGGAATCGTCGGCCTGTCGACGGCGTATGCGATCACGCGCGCGGCACCGGGCACGCGGGTGACGGTGCTGGAGAAGGAGCAGGGGCCCGCCCGGCACCAGACGGGGCGCAACAGCGGGGTGATCCACAGCGGGATCTACTACCGCCCGGGCTCCCTCAAGGCGCGGTACGCGGTGCGGGGCGCCGCCGAGATGGTCAAGTTCTGCGCGGAGTACGGCATCGCGCACGCCGTCACCGGCAAGCTGATCGTCGCCACCGACAAGGCGGAGCTGCCCCGGCTGCACGGACTGGTCCAGCGCGGCCGGGAGAACGGCATCCCGGTGCGAGAGCTGGGCCCCGCCCAGATGGCGGAGTACGAGCCACAAGTGCGCGGGCTGGCCGCCATCCATGTCGGCACGACCGGGATCTGCGACTTCGTCGCGGTGGCCCGGCAGCTCGCGGAGTCCTCCGGTGCCGACATCCGGTACGGGGCGGATGTCGTCCGCGTCGACCGGCGGCCCGGGCGCGGCGCCGCCGTGCTCACCACCGACGGGTCGGTGGTCCGCGGGCGCGTGCTGGTCAATTGCGCGGGGCTGCACTGCGACGAGGTCGCGCGGCTCGTGGGGGACGACCCGGGAATGCGGATCGTCCCCTTCCGGGGCGAGTACTACTCGCTGGCGCGGCCCGAGCTGGTGCACGGGCTGGTCTATCCCGTGCCGGACCCCGCTTTCCCCTTCCTCGGGGTTCACCTCACCCGGGGGATCGACGGAGATGTCCACATCGGGCCGAACGCGGTGCCCGCGCTCGCCCGGGAGGGGTACGGCTGGGGTGTCGTACGCCCTCGTGAGCTGGGGGCGACCCTGGCGTGGCCAGGGGCCTGGCGGATCGCTCGACGGCACTGGCGGTACGGGGCGGGGGAGCTGCGGCGGTCGCTGTCGAAGCCGGCGTTCACGGACGCCGTGCGCCGGCTGTTGCCCGCGGTGACGCCGGACGATCTGGTCCCCGCGGCGGCGGGGGTCCGTGCGCAGGCCGTCCTGCGCGACGGGACGCTGGTGGACGACTTCCTGATCCGGGAGGGTCCCCGGACCGTGCACGTGCTGAACGCGCCGTCGCCTGCCGCGACGGCCTCTCTGCCGATCGGCAGAGAGGTTGCCCGGAGGGCGCTGGGTGCGCTGGCGGGGGCGTGAGAGTTTTTTCGCCCCCTCCGCCCCTACCCGTCCCGCACCTGGGGGCTACGCCCCCAGCCCCCACCGGTTGTCCCTTGGCTGCGGACGGTGGGGGCTTGTCGCGCAGTTCCCCGCGCCCCCCTTCCGGGGCGCAGCCCCCCGTCGCGACCAACCGCCGTAAAATCGACCCCACTGTGTCTGAGTCCTCCTTCACCTCGCCCGAAGAGCCGCGTCCCGTCCCACCCACCGGCGGCTCGCTGGGTCATGCCCGCGCCAAGGGGGAGCCCCGGTTCCCCGACGGACCGAAGGCCGACCCCGCCGGGTCGCACTTCGAGCGTCGAATCCGGAGTTTTCAGCCGCGGCGCAGTCGCGTGACCGCCGGGCAGGCGGACGCGCTGCAGCGGCTGTGGCCCAAGTGGGGGCTGGACATCGACGGGCAGCGGACGATCGACCTGGCGGAGCTGTTCGGGGGCGACCTGCCCGTCGTGCTCGAGATCGGGTTCGGGATGGGCGAGGCCACCGCGCACATGGCGGCCGAGGACCCGGAGACCGGAATCCTCGCCGTGGATGTGCACACCCCGGGACAGGGCAATCTGCTCAATCTCGCGGACCGGAACGGTCTGTCCAACATCCGGGTCGGCAACGGCGACGCGATCATCCTGCTCAGGGAGATGCTCCAGCCGGAGTCCCTGAGCGGCCTGCGCGTGTACTTCCCGGACCCGTGGCCCAAGAAGCGGCACCACAAGCGGCGGCTGATCCAGCCGGAGTTCCTCAGCCTCGTCGCGACCCGCCTCAAGCCGGGCGCCCTGGTGCACTGCGCGACCGACTGGGAGCCGTACGCCGAACAGATGCTCGAAGTGCTGAGCGCACACCCGGACTTCGAGAACACCCAGCCCGACGGCGGTTACGCGCCACGTCCGGACTTCCGGCCGCTGACCCGTTTCGAGGGCCAGGGACTGGACAAGGGTCATGTGGTGAACGACCTCCTGTTCCGGCGCGTACAGCACCTCGTAGACCACCCGGACCAGCAGCCGGACCAGCAATCCGTCGACGGCTGAAGCCCGCTGAAGCCCCGCGGGAGTCTCTCGGACGTCTCTCGGGAGCCCCCTGGGCGGCACCAGGCACCGTCGCGGGCTGCGCCCCTCCCTCGTTAGGGTCGATGCCGTGGCCACCTTTCCCCCGTACCCGACGCACCCCAGCGGTCCCGCCGGCGGTGCGCTGCGGCACGCACACTGGTGGCAGCGGAAGTGGGTGCGGTACGGCGCGCTGATCGCGTTGCTCGCGATCAGCGGGCTCGTGATCCTGGCCCTCGTCCGCGAACAGACCGGCACCGAGGGCTTTCTGGTCGGCCTCGGCCTCGCCGTGTTCCCCGTGCCGCTCCTCATGGCCGCCTTCCGGTGGCTGGACCGGGTCGAGCCCGGGCCCTGGCGGAACCTGCTCTTCTCCTTCGCCTGGGGCGCCTGCGCGGCCGCGCTGATAGCGATCGTCGCCAACAGCTTCGCGACCAGATGGATAGCGACCGCGACCGCCGATCCCTCCAGCGCCGACACCCTCGGCGCGACCGTCATAGCGCCCATCGTCGAGGAGTCCGCGAAGGCGGCGGCCGTGCTGCTGGTCTTCCTCTTCCGCAGACGGGACTTCACCGGGATCGTCGACGGGGTGGTGATAGCCGGGGTCACCGCCACCGGCTTCGCGTTCACCGAGAACATCCTCTACCTCGGCACCGCCTTCGGCACCGACCAGCTCAGCGGCGAGAGCGGGCTCGCGTCCGTCACCGCCGCGACCTTCTTCGTCCGCGTGGTGATGTCGCCCTTCGCGCACCCGCTGTTCACCGTGCTGACCGGCATCGGCTTCGGCATCGCGGCCCTGTCCGCCGAACGCCAGCATCTGCGCCGCGTCCTGCTCCCCCTCACCGGACTGCTGCTCGCCATGGGCATGCACTCCGCCTGGAACAGCTCGTCGAGCTTCGGGGAGTACGGGTTCTTCGCGGTGTACGCCGCGTTCATGGTGCCCGTGTTCGGCCTGCTGACCTGGCTGGCCGTCTGGACGCGGCAGCGTGAGCTGCGCACCGTGCGCACGGAACTGCCCGCGTACGCCGTCGCCGGGTGGCTGACCGCGCCCGAGCCGTATGTGCTCGGTTCGATGCGGGCGCGGCGGCTCGCCCGCGAGTGGGCCGGACACCACTTCGGGAAGGCCGCGGCTCGCTCGGTCGCGGAGTATGAGGCGTACGCGACCTCGCTGGCGTTTCTGCGGCACCGGGGGCGCCGGGGGCGCGCGGGTGCCGACTTCGTCGTGCGGGAGCGGGAGTTGCTCGACGAGCTGTGGCGCCGCCGGGAGGTGGCCCGCCCGGCCCTGTCCTACGCGGCCCGGGCCACGGCCCCGGTGGTCCCGGTACCCCCACCATGGCCCGCGCACGGCTACGCGTACACGTACAGCCCCTACGGAGCCGCGGCCACCCCATATCCCGCGTACAACCCGTACCGCACGTAGTTCTTTCGCCCCCTCCGCCCCTGCCCGTCCCGCCCCTGCCCGTCCCGTCCCTGGGGGCTGCCGCCCCCAGACCCCCGCTCAAAAGATCGTGCAGTTCCCCGCAGCCGAAAGGCTGGTACGGGAATGGGCAGGGGCGGAGGGGGCGTAGAAACAACCGCTTACGCCGACGCCTCCGTCAGCTTGCTCAGCTCCCCGTCCGTCAGGACCAGGTCCGCCACCCCGAGCAGCGCCGGCAGCTGCTCGGGCGTCCGCGCCGAAGCAATCGGCGCCGCGACCGTCGGCTGGGCGGCCAGCCATGCGAGGGCGACCGTGGCGACCTCGGCGTCATGGGCCTGGGCGACCTCGTCGAGGGCGGCGAGCACGCGAAGCCCGCGCTCCGTCTCGAGGTGCTTGGCCGCGCCCTGCGCCCGCGCCGAGTCCACCGTCGCTCCCGGCCGGTACTTGCCGGTGAGGAATCCGGAGGCGAGGGCGAAGTACGGGACGGCCGCCAGACCGGAGCGGGACGCGATGTCGCGCAGCGCGCCCTCGTACGTATCGCGCGAGACGAGGTTGTAGTGCGGCTGGAGGGCGACGTACCGCGCGAGCCCCTCGCGGTCGGAGAACTCCAGGGACTCCCGGAGCCGCTCGGGCGAGATGTTGGACGCGGCGATGTGACGCACCTTGCCCGCCTTCACCAGCTCGTCGAGCGCGCCGATGATCTCCTCGACCGGCACCTCGGGCTTGTCGAAGTGCGTGTAGTAGAGGTCGATGCAGTCGGTGCCCAGGCGGCGCAGGGACGCGTCGGCCGCGGCCTTGATGTTGGCGCCGGACAGCCCCGGATACTCGGGGTGCTGGCTGACTTTGGTGGCGACCACGACATCCGAACGGTTGCCGCGCGCCTTGAGCCACTTGCCGATGATGGTCTCGGACTCGCCGCCCTTGTTGCCCTCGATCCACGCCGAGTACGAGTCGGCCGTGTCGAGGAAGTTGCCGCCGGCGGCCGCGTACGCGTCGAGCACGGCGAAGGACTGGGCCTCGTCGGCGGTCCAGCCGAACACGTTGCCGCCGAGGGAGAGCGGGAAGACCTCGAGGTCGGAGGAACCAAGCTTGCGCAGAGAAGTCATGCTCAACTTCAACACCCGTACCGGATGGGTGTATTCCACACGCGATTACCCGCCCGATTACCCGCACGCCCCGCACGACTGCGCACACGCCTGACCGGCAGCCCTGACGTCGGGGGGTTGTCGTCAGGACCACCGGGGATCAGGAGAACGTACGTGTCAGGGGGTGAGGCCCTTGCCGAGCAGCCACGCCATCGGGTCGATCGCGTCGCCGCCGTCGGGGTGGACCTCCAGGTGCAGGTGCGGCCCGGTGACGTTGCCCGTCGCGCCCACGCGCCCGATCACGTCACCCGTGGCGACCTTCTGGCCCACGTTGACGCTGATCGACGACTGGTGGCAGAACCACAGCTCCGTACCGTCGTCGAGGGTGAGGACCGTGCGGTAGCCGTAGGCGCCGGCCCAGCCCGCCTCCGTGACGGTGCCGCTGTGGATCGCCTTGATCAGCGTGCCGGTGGGCGCGGCGAAGTCGAGACCGGTGTGGTAACCGGAGGACCACATGGAGCCGGCGTCGCCGAAGCGGCCGGTCAGCGTGTACGAGGAGGTGGGCAGCGAGTAGCTCTTGGCGAGCTCGGCGAGACGCTTGGCCTCGGCAGCCTTCTTGGCCGCCTCGTCCGCCTGCTTCTTCGCGGCGGCGGCCTTGGCCTCGGCGTCGTCCTGCTGCTTGGCGGCGAGCGCGACGGCCTGCTTCGCGGCGGCGGTCTCGGCGGCGTCCTTGGCCGCACTGTCGACCTGGTCCTGCTGCGACTCGGCCTGCTGCATGATGCGGGCGCGCAGTGCCTCGCCCGCGTCGGTGGTGCCCTGCGCGGAGTCGGCGCCGGTCAGACCGGCGCTGGTGAGCGGGGTGGTGGAGCCCTTCGGCGTGCTGGAGCCGCCGTCGGATATCAGAGCCTTGGCGGACTCGGTGACCGACGACAGGTCGGGCAGCGAGATCGACACCGGCGACTTGCCGGGCGCCGCGGTGGCCATGCCGCCCGCGCCGACGGCGGCGATGACGCCTACGCCGAGAACCGTGGAGCTGCGGGCGAGTCCTCCGCCGCGCTGCTTGCTGACGCGGTGCCGGCCGCGGACGGGACGGACGGAATCCTCAGTGGGATTCCACTCCTCCCAGGGACCCTCGTCGTTGCCGTACGCGTAGCCGAAGGGCTGTGTGTCGTCGGGCGCGAACGAGGTTTGCTGGGCAGGCCGGTTGGACGCCACGTGGGCGTGCTCCTTTCCTTCCTTCTCGCCTACCGGGTTAGCTGACGGGTTCGGAGCAGGAAGGTCTCCTACGCGCGTCCACCACGGTTTCTCCACCGTGAAAGACGCTCGATTCACCCCAAGTTGGTGGTTCCCCGGTTCCCTTGCGGAATTCGGCGCGTGCGCACGGAGCCGCCTCTTGTGACGGCTGGGACGACCGCGCTGCGTTATCGAACGTTAATAGACCCGGGTACCGGATTCCAAGCTGTTCGGACTGATCGTTAACGCTTTTGGCCAGGACTTTGGGGTCACCACCGGCCTAAATCGGGCGAGTTGACCACGCTCCATAAACATCGATTCAGTTGACGGTGCGTCAGTTGTTATGCGGAGGGACACCGTCCGATCACCCCTCGTGACAACGATCAAGAACGCCGTACGGACGACTCGTCGGGAAGCCGCGGAGGCGACTCCCAAGAACGCCGCACGGCCAGCAACGCCATGTCGTCCGTCGTGCCGTCCCCCGTGTGCCGGCGGACCTCCTCGGCGAGGGCGGCCAGCAGGGCGTCCGGCCCGGGGAAGACGCGTCCCGCGAGGCGCGCGGCGGGATCGTAGAAGCCCCCGCGCCGGTCGCGGGCTTCGGACAGGCCATCGGTATGGAGGAGCAGCGTCGCGCCCTGCGGGAACTTGGCCTGCATCGCCCGGTCGGGCCAGGTGCCCAACTCGCCCATGCCGAGCGGCAGCGCGGGATCCTCGGCGTCGAGTGTGACGAGCGTGCCGTCCGCATGCAGCAGCAGCGGCGGCGGATGGCCGCGGTTGACGAACCGTACGACGTCCTCGCCGTGCGGGATCTCCGCGAGTACGGCCGTGGTGAACCCCTCGAAGGCGTCGAGGCCCTCGCGCCGGGTGCCCTCGCGCGCCAGCGCCCGTTCCAGGCGCTGCGCGACCGCCTCCAGCGTCGCCTCCTGCTCGGCCGCCTCCCGGAACGCCCCGATGACGACGGCGACGGCGCCCACCGCGCCCATGCCCTTGCCGCGCACGTCGCCCACGACCAGCCGTACGCCGTGCGGGGAGTCCTGCACCGCGTACAGGTCGCCGCCGATGAACGCGTCCGCCTGCGCGGCCTCGTAGCGCGCCGCGATCTCGAGGCCGCCGATCCGCTCGTCGGGTTCCGGCAGCACGGCGCGCTGGGCGGACTCGGCGATCTCCCGGACCGTGGCGAGCCGTGCGTCGCTGCGGCGGACGAGAATGTTGATGACGACGGCCAGGACGCCGGCCGTCGCCACCGTCACCACTTCGGTGACGGAGTCGACGTCCAGGACGATGCCGAGCCTGATGTGGATCGCGAACACCGCGGTGATGGCCGCGAGGCCGGTGAGCACCGTGCCGCGCAGTGAGTAGAGGGGCGCGGCCACCAGCGGCGCGGCCGTGAAGAGGGGGGCCGCGGTGAAGTCGGACGGCATGAAGTAGTCGTAGAAGGCCCCGACGACGATGAGCAGCGCGGGAAGCGCCCGGACGAAGGCGCGCGCCTTCGAGATCCTGTGCCGGCCGGGTTCCCCGCGGCCGGGCCGCGGGGTGCTCCCGAGGCCGGGGGTGGGCATGGGGTCGCCGGACAGCCGTCCACCGGACCGGTCGTACGGGCCCTGGGCCCGCTGCTCGCCTGTTTGCTGCCCCACTCATCCAGGTTTCCCGGAGCGGGGGCAGCGGGCGACCCGTGTGGACCGACCGGGGGATGCGGAGAGGAGGGGGATGTGCGGAGCCGTGGTGACCGGCACACACCAAGGGCCGGAACTCGTGAATCCGAGTTCCGGCCCTTGGCCTTCAGTAGCGGGGACAGGATTTGAACCTGCGACCTCTGGGTTATGAGCCCAGCGAGCTACCGAGCTGCTCCACCCCGCGTCGTTGAAACCAGTGTACGCCATCCGTAGGACCCGAAGCACACACGTTTAAACGCGCCCCCGTGCGGGCCCCAGCGGCAGGTGTCGGCAGGATTCACAAAAGGTGCCGGTTGGGCTCCTTGGCCCGCTCCTCGTACTCCGGGAGTACGACCACGTCGGCGCCCTCGGCCACGAGGAGTCCGTTCCCGTCGGCCCCGGCGACGAACGTGTCGGGCTCCCGCCAGGCGGTGACCACCCGCCGTACCCCCGCGTCGAGAATCAGCCGGGCACACGGGGCGGGCCGGGAGGCTCGCCGGGCGCAGGGCTCCAGACTGCTGTAGACCGTGGCCGAGCCGAGGCGCGGATCGGCGGGGTCGATCTTGGCGAGCGCCGCCTCCTCGGCATGCACCACGGAGTCGCCGCCCTCACGGGAGTACCCGCGCGCCAGCTCGGTCCCATCGGCGGCCACCACCACCGCGCCCACGCTGAACGCGGTCTCCGAGGGCGGGCACAACGCGGCAAGCTCGCAGGCGAGCGTCAGCCAGTGCCGGTCCGCGGCGGCGGCGAGCCGCCCGACGCCGGGCGCCGTGGGGACGTACCGGATGAGGACGACGTCCCCGACGGCCCGCGTCTCCATCAGCCGCATCCGCCCGGGGGGATACGCCCCGGGACCGAACAGCCGCGGTGCGTCCGGCTCCCCGACGAAGAGCGGCGCGACGGCGAGCTGCAGTTCGTCCGCGAGCTCCTCGCGCATCAGCTGGGTGTGGACCCGTCCGCCCCCTTCGACCATGAGGCGCCGCACACCTCGTACGTCATGAAGGTGTTCCAGGAGCACACGCCAATCGAGCTCGGGACCGGTCGACACGATGTCGACGCCGAGCCCGTCGTCGAGTCCGCGCAGGGCGTCGGTCGCCCTCGCGGCGCCCTTGTCCGTCGTGTAGACGATCTTCTCGCCACCCGTGTGCCAGAACTGGGCCGCCGGGTCGAGGTCGCCGGACCCGCTGACGGTCACCTTCAGCGGGTACTCGGGGCGGCCGGCGGCCACCCGGGCCGCGCGGCGCCTGGCCGAGTTGACCAGGAGCCGGGGATTGTCCGAGCGGATCGTGCCCGCGCCGACCAGGATCGCGTCGCTGGACGCCCGCACCTCGTCGACCCGGTCGAAGTCGGCCGGGCCCGAGAGCAGCAGCCGCTCGGGGCCTGTGTCGTCCAGGAAGCCGTCGAGGGAGACGGCGGCGGACAACAGGACGTAGGGGTGGGGCATGGGGGCGCACCCTCCGGCTCGCGGTGGCCCGTACGGTTCACGGACTCACGATGGCTCGTACGGTTCACGGACTCAGGATGACTCGTACGGTTGACTCAAGGCCTGTGGTTCAACTTTTAAACAATACCTAGACTGGCGACATGACGACCCGCTGGCTCTCCCCCGCCGAACAGCGCGCCTGGCGCTCGTACGTCTCCGCCTCCTCGCTCCTGGAGGACGCGATCGACCGCCGGCTCCAGGCGGAAGCGGGCATGCCCCACCTCTACTACTCCGTCCTGGCCATGCTGTCCGAGGCGCCGGACCGGCGGCTGCGGATGACCGAGCTCGCCGAGATATTGAAGATCACCCGCAGCCGGCTGACCTACGCGGTGACGCGACTGGAGAGCGACGGCGCGGTACGGCGCGAGGGCTGCCCCACCGACAAGCGAGGCCATGTCGCGGTCCTCACGGACGATGGCATGGCCCTCCTGGAACGGGCGGCGCCGGGGCATGTGGAGACGGTGCGGTCGGCGGTCTTCGACCATCTGACCCCCGAGCAGGTGGGGCAGTTGGAGGAGATCTGCGGGAGCATCGCGCGGGCGATCCAAGGCGAAAATTCCGGGGTCGGTGGGGAAGATCTGCCGTGGCGGCGGCGTTCCTCCCCATCGTGAGGGACGCGATGGGCGGGTAAAGTCCGTTGCTTGAACTTTAAAGCACATGTACTGTCTGCCTCCAGGAACATGCTTCAAATCTGAAGCACCGTCCACGAACCCGCTGGACCGGACCGGAGAGACAACATGCGCGATTACCCCACCGCCACCGTGCGCACCCGCGTCACGGTCCCCCTGCGCTTCGGCGACGGCTACTCGGTCGACGCGGAGCTGGTCACCTTCCACGGCCTCGCCGACGACAAGGAGCACCTGGCCGTCGTCCTCGGCGCGCCCGGGGCCGACCCGCTGGTGCGACTGCACTCCGAGTGCCTGACCGGTGACGTCTTCGGCTCGGCCCGCTGCGACTGCGGCCCGCAGCTGCGCGAGGCGGTGGAACAGATCGCGGAGCGGGGCGGGGTACTGCTGTACCTGCGCCAGGAGGGCCGCGGCATCGGCCTCTACAACAAGCTCGACGCGTACGCCCTCCAGGACCAGGGCCTGGACACCTACGCCGCCAACGCCGCGCTGGGCCTGCCCGAGGACGACCGCGACTACACGGCCGCCGCCCAGATGCTCCAGGCCCTCGGCATCGACTCCCTGGACCTGCTCTCCAACAACCCCGACAAGGCCGACCAGCTCCGCGACCTCGGCATCACGGTCTCCCACCGCGTGCCGACCGGCGTCTTCACCACGGCCCACAACGTCCGCTACCTCCGCGCCAAGGTCCTCCAGACCCAGCACACCCTCCCGCTGCCGGAACTCACGGCGGGCTGACGCTCCCGGTCCACCGATTGACTGTCCCGTCGTCCCTGCCGAGGATCTGCCGAGAGGGCCGACAGGTCCTGTCAGGAGGAGTGGCCCATGGAGGAGGCAGCGGCGCAGACCGGGGCGGAGGCCATCGCCCTGTTGCGCGAGCTCGGTGCGGAGCACATCGACCATCCGGGGGGCACACTGCTGGCGCACCTGGTGCGGGTGCGGGACCGGCTGGCCCGCTGGGAGGCCCGGCCCGCGCTCCAACTCGCCGGGCTCTGCCACGCGTTCTACGGCACCGACGGCTTCGCCACCGCCCTGCTCCCGGCCGACCGCCGCGCCGAGCTCAGATCCGTCATCGGCGCCGAGGCCGAGGCCCAGGTCCACTTCTACGCGAGCTGCGACCGGACGGCCTCGTATCCGACCCTAGCGTCCCCGTCCCCCGCCTTCCGCGACCGCTTCACCGGCCGCACCTGGGCCCCCGCCCCGCCACAGCTCCGCGACTTCGCCGAACTCACCGCCGCCAACGAACTCGACCTCGTGGACGAGAACCCGGACTGGCGAACCCAGTGGGGCCCCGGTCTGCTGACCCTCTTCACCGGCTTCCGCCCGCTCCTCAGCGACCACGCCTGGCGCGACTGCGAGGAATCCCTGCTCACCGCCTGAACAACGACAACAGCGCCCCGCCCGGCCGAAGCCGGGCGGGGCGCTGTGCGCGGTAGACCCTGTGGGACTCGAACCCACAACCAATGGATTAAAAGTCCACTGCTCTGCCAATTGAGCTAAGGGTCCACGCACCGGCCCGTATCGATCCCGTGCCGATGCAACCCCGAGCATAGCCGGACGTGGCCGGGACTCCGATCGGGTATCGGGGACCCGGCCACGCCAAAAGCGTGCAAGGTCATGGATCGACCGGTTCGGGCGCGCCCTTGCGGGCCTCCTCGCGGGCGATGGTGCGTTGGTGGTCGGGATTGAGGAACCAGTGGCGCGCCGAGGCCAGCCACCAGGTCGCCGCGAAGCCGAGGACGACCAGGACGGCGATCGGCGCGTAGTTGAAGGTCTCCCAGGTGACCGGCGAGACCTGGGGCAGCATGAACAGGACGGTGATCACACCCACCCAGCCGACCGCGACGACGCCCACGAGCCGGGACCAGCGGCCCAGGTGCCAGGGCCCGTGTTCGAAGGCCTCGCCCTTGCGCAGCCGCAGCAGCGTCGGGATGACGTAGGCGACGTAGAGCCCGATGACCGCGATCGAGGTCACGGCCGCGTAGGCCGCGTAGTTGATCAGGTACGGGAGGCCGAGCACCAGCGCTGCCAGCGCCGCCAGCCACACCGCCGCCACCGGTGTCCGCGTGCGCGGGCTGACGGTGTGCCACACACGCGAGAAGGGCAGCGCGCCGTCGCGCGAAAAGGCATAGATCATGCGGCTGTTGGCGGTGACCGACGCCATCCCGCAGAAGAGCTGCGCACCGATCACCACCAGGAGCAACAGCTTGCCCGCCGTGGCACCCAGCGCGTCGAGCAGGATCTGCGCCGGGGGCGCGCCGGTCGCCGAGCCCAGCTCCTTGTCGTACGACTGGATGGCGAAGGTGAAGCCGAGGAGCAGGACGAATCCGGCTATCCACGATGTCCAGATGGACTGCACGATGCCCTTCGGGCCGGCCGTGGACGCGTCGTGGGTCTCCTCCGTCATGTGGGCCGAGGCGTCGTACCCGGTGAAGGTGTACTGGGCCATCAGCAGGCCGATGAGGACGACGTACACACCGCTGCCCCAGCCCGTGTTGTTGACGAACTTCGTGAACACGAAGGACGCCGACTGGTGGTGGTCCGGCACGAAAGCGAGCGCGCCCACGATGACCGCGACGCCCACCACGTGCCACCACACGCTGATGCTGTTGAGCACGGCGACGATCCGTACGCCGAAGGTGTTCAGGAGGCCGTGCAGGACCAGGATCCCGGCAAAGAGGAGGACCGTGCGGCCCGGCGTCACCTCGAAGTCGAACTGGAGGTTCAGATAGGCGCCGAGGAACGAGGCGGCGCCGAAGTCGATGCCCGCGGTCACCGCGACCTGACCGAGGACGTTGAACCATCCCGTGAACCAGGCCCAGGCGGCGGCCGTACGGGACGGGGCGAGCCGGTGCGCCCAGAAGTACAACCCGGCCGAGGTGGGATAGGCCGAACAGATCTCGGCCATGGACAGCCCGACGAACAGCGTCATCAGTCCGACCGCGACCCAGCCCCAGGTGATCACGGCGGGGCCGCCGGTGTTCATGCCGAACAGATACAGCGTCAGACAGCCCGACAGGACCGAGATGATCGTGAAGGAGACCGCGTAGTTGGAGAACGCCGACATGCGGCGGGCGAGAACCTGCGTGTAGCCGAGCTGGGCAAGCCGTTCTTCGTCCGACAGCCCACTCGCTACGGCGTCATCTGTCATGCCCCCAGCGATTCCCTCGCCGAGGGCATGACATGCGCCAGGCGATTGGCCAAAAAAGGCCCTCGCAGCTCTGCCGGCCGCTCGCGATCTCCACCCGTGAGCCGAACGGCCCGTTCCCCTTGCCGTCGTCGCGCTGGAGGTTGCCCGCGGTGTCCCGCTCGACCAGGGCTTTCTTCCCGTCGCCGATGACGTCCCGACGCCGGCTTCGCGGCGGCACGGGCACCGACCACACAAGCGGGCTGATCCGGCCGGCGGTTCACAGAAAAGTGGCCCCCACCCGAACCCGGGTGGGGGCCACTTCACTACGTCACTCGGCGTCAGCCGTTGCGCTTCCAGCGCGGCTTCTCGTCGCGGCGGAAGGAACCGGTGCCGGTGCCGGTGCCGGTGCCGCGGTGGTCGTCACGACGGCCGTACGGGCGGTCGTGGCTGCCGGAGCGGAAACCGCTGGAGGGGCGGTTGTCCTGGCGGTCGCGGTTGAAGGGACGGTCGCTGCCACGGTGGCCGCCACGCTCGTCGCGGCGCTCGAAGGAACGCCCGCCACGGTCGTTGTCACGGCGGAACCCACCACGGTCGTTGTCACGACGCTCGTCACGGCGGAAGCCGCCACGGTCGTTGTCGCGGCGCTCGAAGGAACGGCCACCACGGTCGTCACGGTTGAAGCCACCGCGGTCGTCACGGTTGAAGCCGCCGCGGTTGTCGTCACGACGCTCGAAGGAACGGCCACCACGCTCGTCACGACGGTCGCGGTTGAAGCCACCCCGGTTGTCGTCACGACGCTCGAAGGAACGGCCACCACGGTCATCGCGACGGTCGTCACGGCGGAAGCCGCCACGGTCGTTGTCACGACGGTCGCGGTTGAAGCCGCCCCGGTTGTCGTCACGACGCTCGAAGGAACGGCCGCCACGGTCGTCACGACGGTCGTCACGGCGCTCGTAGTTGCCCCGCTCGTCACGGCGCTGACGCGGCTGCTCGTACGCCGGACGCTCGGCGGGCTGCTCGGACACGGCGGGCACCTCGGCGGGAGCCTCAGTCACGGCCTGCTCGACGACGGCCTCGGCGGCGGCGGCGAGCGCGGCCTCCGGGTCCTCGCCCCGCTCGCGCGCGGCACGGGCGATCAGCCGGTCGGCCTCCCCGCGCAGCTCGGCCGCACGACGCTGCGCGCGCTCCAGCTCCTTGGTGAGCTGCGAGACCTCGCGCTCGGCCTGCTGGGCGGCGTCGCCCGCCGACTGGGCCTGGACCTCGGTCATCGAGCGGGCGCCGGTGATCTCGGCGACCTCGGGCTCGAAGGCCGTACCGGAGTTGATGATGTGACGCGCGGCGTCGACGCCCGCGTCCTCCATCAACCGGAAGATCTGCCGGCGCTGGTGCGGCAGCGACAGCGAGACGACGGTGCCGGAGCGGCCCGCGCGAGCGGTACGCCCGGAGCGGTGCAGGTAGTCCTTGTGGTCGCCGGCCGGGTCCACGTTCAGGACCAGGTCGATTCCGTCCACGTGGATACCGCGGGCGGCGACGTCGGTCGCGACGAGCGCGTTGACGTAGCCGTCCTTGAAGTCCGCCAGCGTCCGGGTCCGCGCGCCCTGGGTCATGCCGCCGTGCAGCGCGTCGGCCTTCACACCGGCGTCGCGCAGCTGCTCGGCGATACGGTCGGCGCCCAGCTGGGTACGGACGAAGATGATCGTGCGGCCCTTGCGGGAGGCGATCGCGGCGGTGACCGGCGCCTTGTCCTTGGGCTTCACGATGAGGATGTGGTGCGACATGGTCGTGACGGCGCCCTGGGCGGCGTCGACCTCGTGCGTGACGGGGTTGCTCAGGTAGCGCTTGACCAGCGTGGAGATCTCGTTCTCCATGGTGGCCGAGAACAGCATGCGCTGGCCGCCGGCCGGGATCTGGTCGAACAGCTCGGTGACCTCGGGCAGGAAGCCCAGGTCGGACATCTGGTCGGCCTCGTCGAGGACGGCGACCTGGACGTTCTCGAGGGAGCAGGCTCCGCGGTTGATGACGTCGCGCAGCCGGCCCGGGGTGGCGACGAGGATGTCGACGCCGCGCTCCAGGGCGTAGATCTGGTTGCCCATCGACGTACCGCCGCAGACGACCTTCATCTTCAGGCCGAGGACGTCGCCGTACGGCTGCAGCGCGTCCGCGACCTGCATGGCGAGCTCACGGGTCGGGGTGAGGATGACGGCGCGCGGCTTCTTCTTCTCGGTGTGGCCGCCGGCGAGCTGCGCCAGGGTCGGCAGACCGAAGGAGAGCGTCTTGCCGGAGCCGGTGCGGCCGCGGCCGAGGATGTCCTTGCCGGCCAGGGCGTCCGGGATGGTCGCGGCCTGGATCGGGAAGGGGGTGGTCACGCCGTTCTGCGCGAGCTTGCGAACGACGCCCTCGGGCAGGCCGAGGTCCGCGAAGGTGACCTCGGGAGCGGACTCGACGGTGTCGACGATCTCGACGGCTTCGTTGCCCTCGTTGTTGTTCTCGGGCACGACGACGTGATCAGTACTGGAAACAGACATGCGAAATGCGAACCTTCCGGAGTTCTTCGGCACGCGCCCAAACTCCGTGAAGTCGCAATCGACCGCCTCTATGCGGTCCGGCCACGGCAAGGGAGAGTACGCGCCACGCGGCGCTCTCTGCGGCGGCGCCGGGCAAATGGGATCAAACGATCTACTACCATACGCACCCTTCCCTCATGAAGGCAAACTGAGCCCATACGACCAGGTCAGGGTGCTTTTTGAGTCACCTGGTCGCATCAACAACGCTACCGCGCCCCCGTCGGCGGCGCTGTTGTACCGGCCACATCCACGGCCCCGGCGCCCGTGAACCCCGCCACATCCGCCCCGGCTCACCCCAGCGCAGCCCGCTACACCGGCGCACCCGCCTCGGGAGCGGGCTCGCGCTGCACGAGCTGCGTCGCCTGCTGCTCGTGCGCCGAGGACGACGGCTCAGCCGTAGCCGGATCGGAAGCCGGCGGCGGCGACGCCGGCGGAGGCGGAGGCGTTGGCTCCGCGGTGGTAGGCGTGGGACTCGGCACCCCCTGCGGCGGTGCGGGCGCCTCTGTCCGCCCCTTCCCGCCCTTGCCCGGGGCCTTGGCGGACGGCTTCGCACCCCCGGAGGCCGACGCCGACACAGAAGCGTCCCCGGACGTGGACTCGCCGGGCTTCGGGGAGGCGGACCCCTTCGCGTGCTTCCCCCCACGGAACCCGGCACCGCCCCCGCTCACCGCGGAACCGCCGTCGGGCGCCTCCCCGGCCCGCTGCCCCGCCGAGTGGGCGGGCCCGGGCTGCTTCCCGTCGTCACCCACGCTCATACAGCCGGCGGCCGCGACGACGACCATGATCGTGGCGGCCAGACGGACGGGTACGTACAAGGTGCGCACGGGCAGCCACCTCCGAGGGCGGAACGGGTGTCCTCCTGCCCAACTCCCGCCGCCCACAAGAAGACACGCGCCCCGACACGCCAACCAAGAGGAACGGGCGAACGTCAGCCATACCCGAGCGCGTGCAACCGCGCGTCGTCGATCCCGAAGTGATGGGCGATCTCATGAACCACGGTCACTTCGGTCTCCGCGACCACGTCCTCGCGCGTGTCGCACATCCGCAGAGTCGGCCCCCGGTAGATCGTGATCCGGTCGGGCAGAACCCCCGCGTACCACTCCCCACGGTCCGTCAGCGGAGTCCCCTCGTACAGCCCGAGCAGCTCGGGATCCTCGGCGGGCGGTTCGTCCTCGACGAACACCGCCACGTTGTCCATCAGCCGCGTCAGTTCCGGCGGAATCCGGTCCAGGGCCTCGGCGACCAGTTCCTCGAACTCCTCGCGCGTCATCTCCAGCACACCGCCATTGTCCGGCACGACGCCGCCGCAGGAGAGTCGACGACAGCGCCGTATGCGCATCACGACGACCACGTACGGGACTCATGAGGACGCCGTACGAGAGCCACGGCGAGCCCGTAGGGGTGTCACGGCGAGCGCGTACGAGGCGCATGGCGACGCCGAGAATCACCGCCCCCGCGTACGGGAGTCACGGCACCCGCCCGACAGCGGGCACGCGCGCCGCATACCCGCCCGCACACTTGGGCATACGGGACCAATGGCCCGCGTCCCCGCTGCCGTAACCGCCGCCGCGCACCGCATTCGAAGCCGCGCCCGGACGGCGGCCCGTCCCCTGACCCGCCGCTACCGCGACCGCCGCGCGCTCCCCGCGGTCGAGCTCGTCCCCCAGCCGCACCCCTACCCCCGCGCGCTCGGCCTGCTCTGCGTCGTCCTCCTCGGCGCCTGGCTGGGCCTGCTGATCGTGGGGAACGTACGCGTCCCGGTCGGGCCCATGAACACCACCATGACCCTGCGCCCCTCGCTCGCCGGCGGCACGAAGATCAACGTCTCCCCGCTCGGCGCACTGGAGCTGCGCAGCCACGAAGCCCCGATCCGCCTCGACGTGGACGTCGACCAGCTCGACCCGGTGCGCGCCCAGGCGCTGGTAGACCACCCGGAGCGATTGTCCGGCCTCCAGGACGAGGTCGCGCACGACGTCGAACACGGCACCCTCGACCTGGCCGTACGGTCCTGCATCGCGGTCGTCTCCGGCGCCACCGCACTCGGGCTCGCGGTCTACCGCCGCCCGCGCCGCGCCCTCGCCGCGGGCGGCCTGGCTCTCACCCTGCTGGCCGCGTCCGGAGCGACGGCGTTCGCCACCTGGAACCCGAACTCGGTCCTGGAGCCGAAATTCTCCGGGCTCCTCTCCTCGGCACCCTCCCTGGTCGGCAACGCCCGCAGCATCGTCAGTGAATTCGACGTCTACCAGAAGGAGTTGGCGCGCCTGGTGACGAACGTGACGAAGCTGTACGACGTCACGTCCACGCTCCCGACGTACCAGCCCGACCCGTCCACGATCCGGGTGCTGCACGTCTCGGACATCCACCTCAACCCTGCGAGCTGGAAGATCATCGCCTCGCTCGTGAAGCAGTACGACATCAACGTGATCGTCGACTCCGGCGACACGATGGACCACGGCACCGCGGCCGAGAACGGCTTCCTGGACCCCATCGCGGACCTCGGAGCCCCGTACGTCTGGGTCCGCGGCAACCACGACTCCCGCCTCACCCAGCGCTACCTGGAGCGCATGAAGAACGTGCGCGTCCTGGACGACGGCCGGGCGGTCACGGTCGCGGGACTGCGCTTCGCGGGCATCGGCGATCCGCAGTTCACCCCCGATCGCGCCGTCACCCCGGGCGGCAACCCGGCGGAGGAGCTCGCGGGCGCCCGCCTGGCGTCGGCGCTGCACGACCAGCGGGTGGCGGGCACCCCCGTGGACATCGCCATCGCCCACGAGCCGTCGGCGGCACGCGGGACGGACGGCGAGGTCCCGATGGTGCTGGCGGGCCACCTCCACCACGAGGAGATGGAGGTCATGAAGTACGGCACCCGCCTGCGCGTCGAAGGCTCGACGGGCGGCAGCGGCCTGCGCGCCGTCGAAGGCAAGTACCCCGACCCCATCGAGGCCTCGATCCTCTACGTGGACCGCGACACCCGCCGCCTGCAGGCCTGGGACGAGATCAAGCTGGGCGGTCTGGGCCTGACAACCGCCGAGGTCAGCCGCCACCTGCCGAAGGAGAACCAGCCGGGGGCCGGCCTGCCCGCGACCCGGTCCCCCACCCCCGCCGGAACCACCCCGTAAACCGTTTTGGCGATACCTCCCGCCATCCCATATGCTTCTCACGTCCCCGACGCGCTGAGAAGCGCCCAGGCGGGCCGATAGCCCTCATCGTCTAGCGGCCTAGGACGCCGCCCTTTCAAGGCGGTAGCACGGGTTCGAATCCCGTTGGGGGCACGCAGAACGGTGTGCGACACTGGTTTCGCTTGTTCGCACACAACAGCTTGGTCCTGTGGAGCAGTTTGGAGTGCTCGCCACCCTGTCAAGGTGGAGGCCGCGGGTTCAAATCCCGTCAGGACCGCTGAAGTTCCGTAAGGGACTTCGTGGCTGGGTAGCTCAGTTGGTACGAGCGATCGCCTGAAAAGCGATAGGTCGCCGGTTCGACCCCGGCCCCAGCCACAACCCGAAGGCCCCGTCCATACGGACGGGGCCTTCGTCGTGCCTGGAACCCGATGGACATCACCACCCTCCGACTCAACTTGGCATGTCCCCGGCACGGCGCTACGTTCGGCCTGGCCGAAGCAGCGCTTACTGGTGGGGGGACCATGACGACCAGCCCTGATGAGTCGAAAACCGCATCGCAAGGCGGATCGGAAGCCGAGTCGCAAGGCGGGTCAGGAGCCGAGTCGCACGGCGGTTCGGGAGCCGTGGCGCCGGCCGCGGGTGAGTCGAAGGTCACGGGCGAGCTGAGGCTGGAGCGGGACCGTGCACTCTTCGGGCTGATAGCCGTCGGGCTGAGCAATGTCGTGATCGCGGCGATCGCCGGGGTAGCCGTGTGGCAGCTGAACGGCGACAAGTCGGTCGCCCTCGGCGTCATCAGCGCCGCTTTCACGGCTGTCAGCACGATGACCACCGCATATCTCGGTATCAAGGCCGTTTCCAACACCGCGAAGGCCATGTCGCAGCGCGACACATCCCCCCGCGACCAGACCTGACCGAAGGTCGCACGCCCCGAGCCGGAGCCGCCGGGCGCAAAAGCGTTCGCCAGGAATTTCGGCGAGGTGAGATCCTGGACCGCGTATGTCTACGCATCCTGCCCCCGCCCTCGGCGATCTCGCCCCCCGTCTGGCCGAGCTGTCCCTGCGCGACGCGCACCGGCTCGGGCGCAGGCTCGAAGGCGCGCGCAAGATCCGCAAGCCCGAGGCCCGCTCCGCCGTGCTCGCCGAGATCGATGCGGAGGTCGCCAAGGGCGAGCTCCGCATGGCCGAGCGCCGTACCCGCGTACCCGCCGTCACGTATCCCGAGCAGCTCCCGGTCAGCCAGAAAAAGGACCAGATCGCGGAGGCCATACGCGACCACCAGGTCGTCATCGTCGCCGGTGAGACCGGGTCCGGTAAGACCACCCAGATCCCCAAGATCTGTCTCGAGCTGGGGCGCGGCGTCCGCGGCATGATCGGGCACACCCAGCCCCGTCGTATCGCCGCCCGTACCGTCGCCGAGCGCGTCGCCGAGGAGCTGGACACGCCGCTCGGCGAAGCCGTCGGCTGGAAGGTCCGCTTCACCGACCAGGTGAACCAGGACGGCACCTTCGTCAAGCTGATGACGGACGGCATCCTGCTCGCCGAGATCCAGACCGACCGCGAGCTGCGCGCGTACGACACGATCATCATCGACGAGGCCCACGAGCGGTCCCTCAACATCGACTTCCTGCTGGGCTACCTCGCCCAGCTGCTCCCGAAGCGTCCGGATCTCAAGGTCGTCATCACCTCCGCGACCATCGACCCCGAGCGCTTCTCCCGGCACTTCGGCGACGCTCCGATCGTCGAGGTCAGCGGGCGCACGTACCCCGTCGAGGTCCGCTACCGCCCCCTCCTCGAAGAGGACGGCGACGACGCCGACCGCGACCAGATCACCGCGATCTGCGACGCCGTGGAGGAGCTGCAGGGGGAAGGCAAGGGCGACATCCTCGTCTTCCTCTCCGGCGAGCGGGAGATCCGCGACACCGCCGACGCGCTGACCAAGAAGAACTACCGGTTCACCGAGGTCCTCCCCCTCTACGCCCGCCTCTCGCACGCCGAGCAGCACCGTGTCTTCCAGCCGCACACCGGACGCAGGATCGTTCTGGCGACCAACGTCGCCGAGACCTCGCTCACCGTCCCCGGCATCAAGTACGTCATCGACCCGGGCACCGCCCGGATCTCCCGCTACAGCCACCGCACCAAGGTCCAGCGGCTGCCCATCGAGCCGGTCTCGCAGGCGAGCGCCAACCAGCGCAAGGGCCGCTGCGGCCGTACGTCCGACGGCATCTGCATCCGGCTCTACTCCGAGGACGACTTCCTCGCCCGCCCGGAGTTCACGGACGCGGAGATCCTCCGTACGAACCTGGCGAGCGTCATCCTCCAGATGACCGCGGCCGGCCTCGGCGAGATCGAGAAGTTCCCGTTCATCGACCCGCCGGACCACCGCAACATCCGTGACGGCGTCCAACTCCTCCAGGAACTCGGCGCGTTGGATCCGACGGAAAAGGACCCGCGCAAGCGGCTCACGCAGACCGGCCGCAAGCTGGCCCAGCTGCCCGTGGACCCACGGCTCGCCCGGATGGTCCTGGAGGCCGACAAGAACGGCTGTGTGCGCGAGGTCATGGTGATCGCGGCCGCGCTCTCCATCCAGGACCCGCGCGAGCGCCCGGCCGACAAGCAGACGCAGGCGGATCAGCAGCACGCCCGCTTCAAGGACGAGTCGTCCGACTTCCTCGCGTTCCTGAACCTGTGGCGGTACGTCCGCGAGCAGCAGAAGGAGCGGGGCTCGTCCGCGTTCCGCCGCATGTGCAAGCAGGAGTACCTGAACTTCCTGCGCATTCGCGAATGGCAGGACATCTACTCCCAGCTCCGCACGGTCGCCAAGCAGATGGGCATGCATCTGGAGGAGCCGTCGGCGGGTACTTCCGCGGCCGACCAGAGCGTCCACGTCTCCCTGCTCGCCGGCCTTCTTTCCCACGTCGGCATGAAGGACGTGAAGGAGGCCGGAGGGGAAGGCGGGAGAAACACAGCGAAGAACGAGTACCTGGGCGCGCGGAACGCGAAGTTCGCGATCTTCCCGGGCTCCGCCCTCTTCAAGAAGCCCCCGCGCTTCGTGATGTCCGCCGAGCTCGTCGAGACCTCCCGTCTCTGGGCCCGCGTCAACGCCAGGATCGAGCCCGAGTGGGTCGAGCCCCTGGCCGGACACCTGCTGAAGCGCACGTACAGCGAACCGCACTGGGAGAAGGACCAGGCCGCGGTGATGGCGTACGAGAAGGTCACGCTGTACGGCGTACCGATCGTCGCCCAGCGGAAGGTCAACTACGGCCGGATCGATCCCGAGACCTCCCGCGAGCTGTTCATCCGCAACGCGCTCGTCGAGGGCGACTGGCGTACGCACCACAAGTTCTTCGCCGACAACCGCAAACTCCTCATCGAGGTCGAGGAGTTGGAACACCGCGCGCGGCGCCGGGACATCCTGGTCGACGACGAGACGCTCTACGACTTCTACGACCAGCGTGTGCCCGAGCACGTCGTGTCCGGGGCGCACTTCGACTCCTGGTGGAAGCACAAGCGCCACGAGGAGCCCGTCTTCCTCGACTTCGAGCGCTCGATGCTCATCAACGAGAAAGCCGGGGCGGTCACGAAGGACGACTACCCCGACTCCTGGCGCCAGGGACGGCTGAAGTTCCGGGTGACCTACCAGTTCGAGCCGGGCGCGGACGCGGACGGCGTGACCGTCCACATCCCGCTCCAGGTGCTCAACCAGGTCACGGACGAGGGCTTCGACTGGCAGATCCCGGGCCTGCGGGAAGAGGTCGTCACCGAGCTCATCCGGTCCCTCCCGAAGCCGATCCGCCGGAATTACGTCCCTGCCCCGAACTTCGCGCAGAGGTTCCTGGAGCGGGCCGTGCCCCTCCAGGAGCCGCTGACCACGACGATGGCCCGCGACCTGAAGCGCATGGTCGGCGTCCCCCTCACGGCCGACGACTTCGACTGGTCCCGGGTCCCCGACCACCTCAAGATCACCTTCCGGATCGTCGACGAGCGGCGCCGCAAGCTCGCCGAGGACAAGGACCTTCAGGTGCTGCAGCTCCGGCTGAAGCCGAAGGCGCGCAAGGCGATCTCGCAGGCCGCGGCGGCGACCGCGGAACGCGCGGGCGGCGAGTCCCTGGAACGTACGGGGCTGGCGGACTGGACGATCGGTTCACTGACGCGCCTCTTCGAGACCCGTCGCGCCGGCCAGCCGGTCAAGGCGTACCCGGCGCTGGTCGACGACGGCGACACCGTCTCCGTGCGGCTCTTCGACACGGAGGCCGAGCAGGCGCAGGCCATGTGGAAGGGCACGCGCCGGCTGATCCTGCGCAACATCCCGGTGAACCCGGGCAAGTTCGCCTCGGACAAACTCACCAACGCCCAGAAGCTCGCCCTGTCCGCCAACCCGCACGGCTCGATCCAGGCCCTCTTCGACGACTGCGCGATGGCGGCCGCGGACAAGCTGATCGGGGACTTCGGGGGCCCCGCGTGGGACGAGGAGTCGTACCGGAAGCTGTACGACAAGGTGCGTGCCGAGATCGTCGACGCGACAGTCCGTACGGTGGGCCAGGTGCAGCAGGTGCTGGCCGCCTGGCAGGCCTGTGAGCGCCGTCTGAAGGCCATCAAGAGCCCGACGCTGCTGGCGAACCTCACGGACGTGCGGACGCAGCTGGACGCCCTCGTGAAGCCCGGCTTCGTCACGGCGACCGGGCTGCGCCGGCTTCCGGACCTGATGCGCTACCTGGTCGCCGCCGACCGCCGGCTGCAGCAGATGCCGACCAGCGTCCAGCGGGACACCACGCGCATGGAGAAGGTCCACGAGATGCAGGACGAGTACGCCTGGCTCCTGGAGCAGCTGCCGCAGGGTCGGCCGATCCCCTCGTCGGTCCTGGACATCCGCTGGATGATCGAGGAGCTCCGGGTCAGTTACTTCGCGCACGCGCTCGGTACGGCGTACCCCGTCTCGGACAAGCGCATCGTGAAGGCGATCGACGCGGCTGTCCCGTAACCGCTTCTGTACGTTGGGTGAGTTCGACCCCGGGGCCACCCTCCTGTACAGTCTCTTCTCGCAGCACAGCGCAGGAATCAGCTGCTGCGAAACATGGTCCTGTGGAGCAGTTTGGAGTGCTCGCCACCCTGTCAAGGTGGAGGCCGCGGGTTCAAATCCCGTCAGGACCGCAGTGAACAAGGGCCCCGCATCCTTCTCGGATGCGGGGCCCTTGTCGTATGCGCCGCCGGGGCCGACGCAGGGGTGTCTTTCTTCGCCCCCGCCGCCCCCACCCGTCCCGTGCCGGGGGCTCCGCCCCCAGACCCCCGGGTTGTTCCCTTGGTGCGGGCCGGGGGGCTCGTCGCGCAGTTCCCCGCGCCCCTTCAGCGGCGGCAGAGGCGAAACAAACCCGCCCGCCGGCCCCCCGCCGCCTTGACGGCGTCACATTCCGCCGGTACCCAGAAACCAGGGCCCCTCGACCCCTCGGAGGTGCGTATGGCGGCGACCGCTAGGCACGAGACGCGAGCTCTGCTCCGCGCCCACCTGTCGGCCGCCTCCGGGTACCGCCACCTGACGCGGCACTGCCCGATCTGCCACCAGCTCCTGCGGCTGGCCATGGAGCCCGCTGCACGGGGCGAGGAGGACCCCGAGAGCGCCCGCGAGGGCGAAAGCCCCTCCAAGGCGTGACCAGAGGCGGCGGACCCGCTCAGCGGACGGTGGGAGTCCGGAGGTGCGTCCGTCTGCGCGCGGCCTCAACTCCCTTAGCGCAGAAGCCCCGTGAGCAACAAGGACTGCGACATGTGACGGGTGTCACCGCATAAGTTTTCAGAACCGCGGAACTTACACCCCACCTACAACTGGTCAATTTAATATGTGCAATTGCACCCTCTTCCGGGGACGCCCAAAGGAGATACGACACCCCTCCCCAGACTCCGACAAGGCCGCTCACAGGCCGGCCCTCCGGGCACGAACAGGGCACAAAAAAGATCGCGCTGGACCCGGCGGAGTCCAGCGCGATCTACGACGCACCCTTGTCACGTACCAAAGAAGCTTGGGCGTGGGTTCTGTTGGGGCAGGACCCGCGTCGCTTGGAGCTGTGGTTCGGGCGCCTCGGCGGGTTGGGGGACCTACCGAATTGCCCGGTTATGGAGTTGTTCAGGCCTCGCTGCGCTGCTGCGGGATACCCGCGAGCAGTGCGCGGACCTCAGCCTCGCGGTAGCGGCGGTGCCCGCCGAGCGTGCGGATGGACGTAAGCTTGCCGGCCTTCGCCCACCGCGTGACCGTCTTGGGGTCGACGCGGAACATCGTGGCGACCTCAGCCGGGGTCAGCAGCGGCTCGGCATCAGGGGTGCGAGCGGTCATGAGCGGCCTCCTCGGGAGAACCGAACCTTCTCGGTTCTTTCCTCTAAATTCTGCACCTTGACCCGCGTTGCCCGAAATGGCGGACGCGAGTCGAGTCGGTTATAGGACGAACGGCTTGTCCTCGGCACTACAACTACACCATCTGTCCAGCCGCGTCGGCCAAACCGATGGAATTGCCCTCCCAGGTGTTCATCAGCGACGGAAGCCGATGGACCATGCCATAGCGGACAGTCACGCCACTGTGACGATCAGTCACAGGGCGATCAGGAGTCATCAGACCCCCCATAGCGTGCAATGCTGAGATTCCACCCATAAATGGATGGATGGAGCCTTCCCCCGGACTCCTTGTCCTATTTTGGCACGAGGAGGGGCAAGCGGCGCAAGAGCCAGGTAAGTGCCGTCCATCACGCTTGGCACCGCCTTGACACCGCTTGAGACGAAAGCCCGGATCAGGACCTACGTCCCGGAGTGAGGGTTCTTCAGCGTGGGAGGACCATACGCCAGTTCGAGGCAAACCAGTGAGAAGCAGATCACACGACCCACACGCCTCGGAGGTCTCAGTTGGCCGAGCGCCGGTCCCTGACCGAACGCCACCGCTCCACGAGCCGCCCGTACGCCTCGCCCGCCGCGACGCCGTCCCCGCCGCGCAGCGCCTCGATGCCCTCGGCGACGTCCGCGGCCGAATGGTCGCCCTCGAGGTGCCCGGCCGGCAGCACGTGCACGAGCCCGCCGTAGTCCAGCTCGACCAGCGAGCGCGGATGGAACTCCTCCAGCCAGCGCCCCACGTCCACCAGACCGTCGATGAGCGGTCCCTCGTCGAGGGTGTCCTTCAGCGTCTTCAGGGCCCGCGCCGTGCGCCGCCGGGCCTGCACCATCGGCGTCCGGTAGCGCAGCACCGGCTCGGCGCCGCCGGGCCCCGCCCCCTTCTCGTACTCCCGCTCCTCGTCGGAGACGAGCACGAACCAGTTCAGCGGCACCTGCCAGGTGGAGGTACGGATCCACGGACGGGCGTCGGGGTTGCGGGCCATCCAGCGCTCGTAGTCCAGGGCGGCCTGGCGGCGTACCCACGGCGGCAGCACCGCGTCGAGGACGGGCGCCGGCAGCTCCTCGGCCAGCTCGCCCAGGGCCTGCCAGCCGCGCAGCCGGGTGCGCCAGGGGCAGACACAGAGCACCCCGTCGACCTCCGCCACGAAGGCGTCGCCGCTCTCCTGTACCGGCACCGGGATCGGCGGGGTGGGCAGCAAGTCGGCCAGCGAGCGGCGCAGTTCATCCTGGTACGAGGGGCGCTCCGCGCGGCGGGCATAGCGCGCCCAGTGGCCCCGCTCCGGCTCCGGGAAGGCGGCCAGCGGTTCATACACGCGCAGATACGACGCGTACGGGACGATCACCGAGGACACCTTGGGCACGCCTGCTCCCTCCCCCGTTGGCCACCAGGAAAACCAGCGGAAACCGCTCACAACCTCACGAGAAATCTATGCAAATCGAACCACGGCTGTACTCCGCCGGTAGGTGATCCTGAACACTGCACCGAAGGCGGGTGGGCGCAGGCTCTAGTCTCATGCCCACGGCGCCCGCCATCCGCACGGGCCCGGCACCCAACCGCCGCTTATTACCTGGGAGTCACCACAGTGACCGACGTAACCGACGGCGTCCTGCACACCCTGTTCCATTCGGACCAGGGGGGGCATGAGCAAGTCGTGCTCTGCCAGGACCGCGCCAGCGGCCTCAAGGCCGTCATCGCCATTCACTCCACCGCACTGGGCCCGGCCCTCGGCGGTACGCGCTTCTACCCGTACAGGAGCGAGGAGGAGGCCGTCGCCGACGCCCTCAACCTCTCGCGCGGCATGTCGTACAAGAACGCCATGGCCGGTCTCGACCACGGCGGCGGCAAGGCCGTGATCATCGGCGACCCGGAGCAGATCAAGTCCGAGGCGCTGCTCCTCGCGTACGGCCGGTTCGTGGCCTCGCTGGGCGGCCGGTACGTCACCGCGTGCGACGTCGGCACGTATGTGGCCGACATGGACGTCGTGGCGCGCGAGTGCCGCTGGACCACGGGCCGCTCGCCCGAGAACGGCGGCGCCGGGGACTCTTCCGTCCTCACCGCCTTCGGTGTCTTCCAGGGCATGCGGGCCTCCGCCCAGCACATGTGGGGCGACCCGACGCTGCGCGGCCGCAAGGTCGGCATCGCCGGCGTCGGCAAGGTGGGCCACCACCTGGTGCAGCACCTGCTGGAGGACGGCGCCGAGGTCGTGATCACGGACGTACGCGAGGAGTCGGTGCGCCGGATTCTGGACAGGCACCCGGCCGGTGTCACGGCCGTCGCGGACACCGAGGCACTCATCCGCACCGAGGGCCTCGACATCTACGCCCCGTGCGCGCTGGGCGGGGCGCTCAACGACGACTCCGTGCCCGTCCTCACCGCGAGGATCGTGTGCGGCGCCGCCAACAACCAGCTCGCGCACCCGGGCGTCGAGAAGGACCTCGCGGACCGCGGGATTCTCTACGCCCCCGACTACGTGGTGAACGCGGGCGGTGTCATCCAGGTCGCCGACGAACTGCACGGCTTCGACTTCGACCGGTGCAAGGCGAAGGCCGCCAAGATCTTCGACACCACGCTGGGCATCTTCGCACGTGCGAAGGAAGACGGCATTCCGCCGGCCGCCGCGGCCGACCGGATCGCCGAGCAGCGGATGGCGGAGGCCCGGCGTCGCTGACCGTGTGACGGGTACCCGCCGACGGTAGTTAGAGAGAACTCTCACGTCTGTCGGCGGGTCGTCGGCCAAGAAGAGGTTAAAATCGCGGTTGACCAGCGAGGACGGGGCTCCTCGCGGGTTCTGCGCACACGCGCGTCCTGCGGGCGACGTACCGTATGGGCGTGGGCTCAGGTACCGTGGAAGCCCTACGGACCGGTCTCTCCGCGGAGAGCCCGTTCCAGATCATGAACGCGTGTCAAGACTCTGGGGCCGTCGAGCCCCGTCACCGAGGGGGTCGAGCCATGGGGCGCGGCCGGGCCAAGGCCAAGCAGACGAAGGTCGCCCGCCAGCTGAAGTACAACAGCGGCGGGACTGACCTGTCGCGTCTGGCCAACGAGCTGGGCGCTTCGACTTCGAGCCAGCCGCCGAATGGCGAGCCGTTCGAGGACGACGACGAGGAAGACGACCCGTACGCCCAGTACGCGGATCTGTACAACGACGACGAGGACGAGGACGACGAGTCCGGTCCGTCGTCACAGCAGCGTCGCGGCGCTTGACTGTCCAGCAAGCTTCACCCGGTCCGGGGCGGATACGCGCCGGACCGGGTTTTGCGCTGCCGTCAGATGCCGTCCGGCGCCGTCAGCTGCCCGTCCGGGGCACCGCCCCGGACGGGATCACTGACTAGCCGGCGTAGTCCCCGATGAGCGCCGCGCCCGTCTCGTGTTCGCCGCGCTCGGTGATCTCACCGGCGATCCAGGCGTCCACCCCGCGGTCCGCGAGGGTGGCCAGTGCCACGCCCGCAGACTCCTCGGGGACGATCGCGATCATGCCCACGCCCATGTTCAGCGTCTTCTCCAGCTCCAGGCGCTCGACGTCGCCGGTCCTGCCGACGAGGTCGAAGACCGGGGCCGGGGTCCAGGTCTCACGGTCGACGATGGCATGCAGGTCGTCCGGGATGACGCGGGCCAGGTTGGCCGCGAGCCCCCCGCCGGTGATGTGGCTGAACGCGTGCACCTCGGTGGTCCGGGTCAGCGCCAGGCAGTCCAGCGAGTAGATCTTGGTGGGCTCCAGGAGCTCTTCGCCGAGCGTGCGGCCGAACTCCTCGACGTGCTGGTCCAGGCGCAGGTTCGCCCGGTCGAACAGGACATGCCGGACGAGCGAGTACCCGTTCGAGTGAAGACCGGAGGCCGCCATGGCGATCACCGCGTCACCCTTACGGATACGATCCGAGCCGAGCAGCTGGTCGGCCTCGACCACACCGGTGCCCGCCCCCGCGACGTCGAAGTCGTCCGGACCGAGCAGACCCGGGTGCTCCGCCGTCTCGCCGCCCACCAGGGCGCACCCCGCGAGCACACACCCCTCGGCGATGCCCTTCACGATGGCCGCGACGCGCTCCGGGTGGACCTTGCCGACGCAGATGTAGTCGGTCATGAAGAGCGGCTCGGCGCCGCACACCACGATGTCGTCCATGACCATCGCGACCAGGTCGTGGCCGATGGTGTCGTACACGCCGAGCTGCCGGGCGAGGTCGACCTTGGTACCCACGCCGTCGGTCGCGGAGGCGAGCAGCGGGCGCTCGTAGCGCTTGAGGGCGGAGGCGTCGAAGAGGCCGGCGAAGCCGCCGAGGCCACCGAGGACCTCGGGGCGCTGCGTCTTCTTCACCCACTCCTTCATCAGCTCTACGGCGCGGTCGCCCGCTTCGATGTCGACGCCGGCAGCCGCGTAGGAAGCACCGGGGGTGCCCGTCGACGCAGTCGACTGATCAGAAACAGCAGACATTGCCTGGGATCTTTCGGGTTGGTGAAACGGGGCTCTGCGGCGCTTACGGGCGACGGATGGCGTCAGCCGCGGCCGTGGCTGCGGGACCCGCGGCCAGCTCGGTCTCCAGGAGCTGCTTGCCGAGCAGCTCGGGGTCCGGGAGCTCCATCGGGTACTCGCCGTCGAAGCAGGCGCGGCACAGGTTCGGCTTGGCGATGGTGGTCGCCTCGATCATGCCGTCGATGGAGATGTACGAGAGGGAGTCGGCGCCCAGGGAGGTGCCGATCTCCTCGATGGTCATGCCGTTGGCGATCAGCTCCGCGCGGGTCGCGAAGTCGATGCCGAAGAAGCAGGGCCACTTCACGGGGGGCGAGGAGATCCGGATGTGGACCTCGGCCGCGCCCGCTTCCCGCAGCATGCGCACCAGCGCGCGCTGGGTGTTGCCGCGCACGATCGAGTCGTCGACGACGACCAGGCGCTTGCCCTTGATGACTTCCTTGAGCGGGTTCAGCTTCAGACGGATGCCGAGCTGGCGGATCGTCTGCGAGGGCTGGATGAAGGTCCGGCCGACGTAGGCGTTCTTGACCAGACCCGCGCCGAAGGGAATGCCGGAGGCTTCCGCGTAACCGATCGCGGCGGGCGTCCCGGACTCCGGGGTCGCTATCACCAGATCGGCCTCGACAGGGGCTTCCTTGGCGAGCTTGCGGCCCATCTCGACGCGCGAGAGGTACACGTTCCGGCCGGCGATGTCCGTGTCCGGACGGGCCAGATAGACGTACTCGAAGACACAGCCCTTGGGCTTCGCTTCCGCGAATCGTGACGTACGCAGGCCGTTCTCGTCGATGGCGACGAACTCGCCCGGCTCGATCTCGCGGACGTAGGCGGCGCCGCAGATGTCGAGGGCGGCGGACTCGGAGGCGACGACCCAGCCACGCTCCAGGCGGCCGAGGACCAACGGGCGGATGCCCTGCGGGTCGCGAGCCGCGTAGAGGGTGTGCTCGTCCATGAAGACGAGGGAGAAGGCGCCCTTGACCTGCGGGAGGACCGTGTGAGCGGCCTCTTCGATGGTCAGCGGCTTGCCGTCGTCGTCGACCTGGGCCGCGAGGAGCGCGGTCAGCAGGTCGGTGTCGTTGGTGGCCGCCACACGTGTGGTGCGGCCGTCCTGCTTGGGCAGATCGGCGACCATCTCGGCGAGCTGCGCCGTGTTGACGAGGTTGCCGTTGTGGCCGAGCGCGATGGAACCGTGCGCGGTGGCGCGGAACGTCGGCTGGGCGTTCTCCCAGACGGAGGCGCCGGTGGTCGAGTAGCGGGCGTGACCGACCGCGATATGACCCTGGAGCGAACCGAGAGAAGTCTCGTCGAAGACCTGGGACACAAGGCCCATGTCCTTGAAGACGAGGATCTGGGAGCCGTTGCTGACCGCGATTCCCGCGGATTCCTGACCCCGATGCTGGAGGGCGTACAGCCCGAAGTAAGTGAGCTTGGCGACCTCTTCGCCCGGAGCCCAGACACCGAAGACGCCGCAAGCGTCCTGGGGGCCTTTCTCACCGGGGAGCAGATCATGATTGAGTCGACCGTCACCACGTGGCACGCCACCGAGTGTAGGCGAGATCGACCACGGGTCCGAATTGGGGATACGGGGTCCCCAACGATCACTTGCCGGCGACGGCGCTGACGACGGTGCCGTTTGCGCTGGTCAGCGTGAGGGTGCGGTGATCCAATTCGTATCCGACCGCGCCGCCGAAGAGGCCGAGCAGGGTCTTCTCGGTGTCCATGAGTGAGCCGTCGCACATCATGCGTGTGGTCCTGGCAGCCCCGAGGGTGATGTGTCCGTCGCGGACGGTGGCGATTGCGGACACGTGGTTGCAGCCCAGGCTGCCGCCGAGGGTGCCCTGCTTCTTGTCGAGGACGAGGTACGCCTTGGCTCCGGCGGGGAGGGAGTGGGCCACATCGGCGTCGCCGAGGGCCGTGACGTTCCACCGGGTGCCGTAGAGGGGGGCGTCCTGCTCCTTGGTGAGATCGACGCGGTCGCCGTCGTCCGTGGTGAGCGTCAGTTCGTCGCCCTTGACCTTGCTGGTGAACGTGCCGCCGGCGAAGGTACGGGTCAGGCTCTTCTCGAAGGCCATCGGGGCCTTCCGGCAGCCCATGTCGGTCATCTGGATGTTCCCGAAGTCGACGTGGTCGCCCTTGAGGGTGACGGTCGAGCCGAAGCTGTTGCAGCCCGCGTTGCCGCTGACCCGGCCGTCCTCGCCGATCCGCAGATACGCGCTCTCGGGTGCCTGCCTGGTCCTGCCGTCCACCGTGAGGCTGTCGAGGGTCCAGTGGACTCCGGTGACGGGTGACGAGCCCGCCCCCACGGAGCTGCTGCCGCTGCCCGGCTGTGTGCCGCAGGCCACCGCGAGCGGAAGCAGGGTCAGTGCGGTGAGCGTCAGTCGCTGCTTGTCCATGCCGATGTGACGGGAGGGGTGGGGTGGTCGGTTCCCGGTTCTTTCGCCCCCTCCCGCCCCTGCCCATTCCCGTCCCTGGGGGCTGCCGCCCCCAGACCCCCTGAAGGGGCGCGGGGAACTGCGCGATCAACCCCCACCCGCCCACAGCCGAAAGGCTGGTCGGGACGGGCAGGGGCAGAGGGGGCGAAAGAGGCCTTACGCGGGCGGCAGCGGGGCGGCTCAGCCCATCAACGGGAGGAGCCCTCCGAGGTCCGCGCGCTCCCCGCTCGCGCTGACCTTGGCATCCTCCAGCGCCGCCTGCCAGGCCGTACGCCCCGTAGCGAGCCGGATCCACGTCAGCGGATCGGTCTCCACGACGTTCGGCGGAGTGCCGCGGGTGTGCCGCGGCCCTTCCACACACTGCACGACGGCATACGGCGGAATCCGCACCTCCGTCGACGCCCCCGGTGCCTTCACGGCAAGCGCGTCGGCGAGCAGCCGAGTGCAGGCGGCGAGCGCCTGACGGTCGAAGGGGATGTCGGTGCCCGCGGCGCGGTTCAGGTCGTCGGTGTGGACGACGAGTTCCACGGTGCGCGTGACGAGGTAGTCGGCGAGGGCCATCGCACCGGTGCGCGCCGCGAGCAGCCGGTCGTCCGGCGCCGTGGGCAGACGCTCGGCGATCCGCTGCTCGGTGCGGTCGTAGAGCGCGTCGAGGTCGGGGTTCTCCTCGGCGAGCGCGCTGCTGCCGTCGGCGATGTCGCCGGACCGCGCGGCAGTCGCGAAGGGCCAGTCGAGGAGCCCGAGCTCGGCCTTCACCGGCTCGTCCCGGTCGAGGTTCCGGCTCACGGTCTCGACGGCCATCGTGATGTGCGCGGCCAATTCCCGCACCGTCCAGTCCCCGAGGTGCGTGTGCCGTGCCAACTGCTCCTCGGTGAGGGCGCGAACGCCGTCTCGTACGTTCCCGAACTGCGCGAGCACCGCCGCGCGGATCTTGGCGGAGTCGTACGTACGGGCGCGTCTCTTGGCCGGGGGCATGGTCATCACCCTAGAGCTTGACGGCGTATCCGCTCAGACCCTTTTCGATCAGGTCGAAGGCATGCCGGGCGCGTTCGGCGGCGTCGGCGGCGACGACGTCCGGGCTCTCGCCGGCTTCGACGCGGTTGTGGTGCTCCTCGATGAGTGCGTTGCGGGCGGCGCTCAGTGTGGCGGCGACGACCGTGGCGAGCATCGCGTCGCCGGTCTCCTCGGCGAGGATGCCGGCCAGGTCTCGCGAGCCCTTCTGGGCGGCGAGAAAGGCGCGTTCCATCAGGGCCGGGGTCTCCATGACGAGTCGGCGCACCTGGCGGGCGAAGGGCTCGCTGTGCAGGCCCACCGAGGGATCGCGGGCCTCGACCAGCTCCAGGAACTGCCGGCGTACGGCGTCCACCGCGGATTCGCCCGGTTTCCGCTCGCGCACGGCGCGGGCCACGTCGCCGAAGTGCTCCTCCATGGGGCGGAAGACCAGGTCCTCCTTGGTGCCGAAGTAGTTGAAGACCGTCATCTTCGACACCTCGGCCGCTTCGGCGACCTCCTGCACCGAGACGTTGTCGAAGCCCCGCTCGACGAAGAGGTCGACCGCCGTCCGGTAGATCCGCTTCGCCGTCTGCAGCTTCTTGCGTTCGCGTGCGGCCACCGGTACGCCCGGTCCTCCCCGATCGTCGTCGCACTGATCGTCACGGCCGCCGCGGCCCTCGCCCTGTTCCTGTGGCGGCAGACCCGGGCGACCGAACCGATCCTCCCGCTCTCGCTGTTCCGGGTCCGCGAACTGCGCCTCGGCTTCGTGATCCAGGCCCTCGTGGGGGCCGCGATGATGTGCGCCATCTACTACGTGCTCGTCTATCTGCAGATCGTCCGCGGCGTCGCCAGCTCCTCCGCCGGTCTCTACCTGATCTTCATGGCAGTCGGGATGTCGACGGCGGGCCTGCTCTCCGGACGGCTCACCATGCGAGGCTGGTCCGCGCGGACCTTCACCCTCAGCGGCACGGCCACCACCGCCCTCGCCTTCGCCGCCCTCGCCCGGCTGTCCGGAACCGCCCACGCCGAGGGCGTGCGCGCCTTCGTCTCCGCGACGGACGTGGTGTTCTGGAGCGGCGCCGCCCTGATGGCGCTCGCCGCGATTCTGGCGGTGCGGCTGCCCAGGCCGGAGCGGCCGGAGAACACCGAGCAGCCCTCGCGGCAGCCGGAGCCCGTCCCGGCCTGACGGTCGGATCCCGACCTGACGGTCGGATCCCGGTGTGAGGGTCTGACGCCGACCCGACGGCCGGGGCCAGGCCCGACGTACACACGATGAAGGCCCCGCCCGTTCCCCGGGCGGGGCCTTCATCGTCGTACGACTGCCGAGTGCTACGCGAGCAGCGCCGGGATCGTGCCCTCGTGCGCCGTCCTGAGCTCGTCCAGCGAGAGCGCGAACTCGCCCTGGACGTCGACCGTGTCACCGTCCACCACACCGATACGGGTGACGGGCAGGCCCCGCGCACCGCACATGTCGTTGAAGCGGAGCTCTTCCGAACGCGGGACGGCGACGACCGCGCGGCCCGCCGACTCCGAGAAGAGGAAGGTGAAGGCGTCGAGACCGTCGGGGACGATCAGCCGTGCGCCCTTGCCGCCGAGCAGCGCCGACTCGACCACGGCCTGGATCAGACCGCCGTCCGACAGGTCGTGCGCGGAGTCGATCATGCCGTCGCGGGAGGCCGAGATGAGGATCTCGGCGAGCAGCCGCTCGCGCTCCAGGTCGACCTGCGGCGGCAGACCGCCGAGGTGGTCGTGGACGACCTGCGACCAGGCCGAACCGCCGAACTCCTCACGGGTGTCGCCGAGGAGGTAGAGCAGCTGCCCGTCCTCCTGGAAGGCGACGGGCGTGCGACGGGCGACGTCGTCGATGACGCCCAGCACCGCCACGACCGGGGTCGGGTGGATGGCGGCCTCGCCCGTCTGGTTGTAGAGCGAGACGTTGCCGCCGGTCACCGGGGTGCCCAGCTGCTGGCAGGCGTCGGCGAGACCGCGGATGGCCTCGGCGAACTGCCACATGACGGCCGGGTCCTCGGGCGAGCCGAAGTTCAGGCAGTCGGAGACGGCGAGCGGCTTGGCACCGGTCGTCGCGACATTGCGGTAGGCCTCGGAGAGGGCGAGCTGTGCGCCGGCGTACGGGTCGAGCTTGGCGTAGCGCCCGTTGCCGTCCGTGGCGATGGCGACGCCGAGTCCGGTCTCCTCGTCGATGCGGATCATGCCCGAGTCCTCGGGCTGCGCCAGCACCGTGTTGCCCTGCACGAAGTGGTCGTACTGGGAGGTGATCCAGGACTTGGAGGCCTGGTTGGGGGAGGAGACCAGCTTGAGGACCTGGTCCTTGAGCTCCTCCGAAGTCGCCGGCCGCGGAAGCTTGTTGGCGTCGTCCGCCTGGAGGGCGTCCTGCCAGGAGGGACGGGCGTACGGGCGGTCGTACACGGGGCCTTCGTGCGCCACGGTCCGCGGGTCGACGTCGACGATCTTGCCGCCGTGCCAGTAGATCTCCAGGCGGTCTCCGTCCGTCACCTCACCGATGACGGTGGCGATGACGTCCCACTTCTCGCAGATCTCCAGGAAGCGGTCGACCTTCGCCGGCTCCACGACCGCGCACATGCGCTCCTGCGACTCGCTCATGAGGATTTCCTCGGGCGAGAGCGTGGAGTCGCGCAGCGGCACGTCGTCGAGGGTGACGCGCATGCCGCCGGAGCCGTTGGAGGCCAGCTCGGACGTGGCGCACGACAGTCCCGCCGCGCCGAGGTCCTGGATGCCGACGACCAGCTTCTCCTGGAAGGCCTCCAGGGTGCACTCGATGAGCAGCTTCTCCTGGAAGGGGTCGCCGACCTGGACGGCCGGACGCTTCGACGGCTTGGCGTCGTCGAAGGTCTCGGAGGCGAGGATCGAGGCGCCGCCGATGCCGTCGCCGCCCGTGCGGGCGCCGTACAGGACGACCTTGTTACCGGTGCCGGACGCCTTCGCGAGGTGGATGTCCTCGTGCCGCATGACGCCGATGGCGCCGGCGTTGACGAGCGGGTTGCCCTGGTAGCAGGCGTCGAAGACGACCTCGCCGCCGATGTTCGGCAGGCCCAGGCAGTTGCCGTAGCCGCCGATACCGGCGACGACACCGGGCAGGACGCGCTTGGTGTCGGGGTGGTCGGCGGCGCCGAACCGCAGCGGGTCGACGACGGCGACCGGGCGGGCGCCCATCGCGATGATGTCGCGCACGATGCCGCCGACACCGGTGGCCGCGCCCTGGTAGGGCTCGACGTACGACGGGTGGTTGTGCGACTCGACCTTGAAGGTGACGGCGTAGCCGTGGCCGACGTCGACGACACCGGCGTTCTCACCGATGCCGACGAGGAGGGCGTCGGACTGCGGGGCCTTCTCGCCGAACTGGCGCAGGTGCACCTTCGAGGACTTGTAACTGCAGTGCTCGGACCACATGACGGAGTACATGGCGAGCTCGGCACCGGTGGGCCGGCGGCCGAGGATCTCCACGACCCGCTCGTACTCGTCCTTCTTCAGGCCGAGTTCGGCCCAGGGCAGCTCGACGTCGGGGGTCGCGGCCGCGTTCTCGACCGTGTCCAGAGGCGTGCGGCTCATGCGTTGACCAGCTTCTTGAGGATCGAGGTGAAGAAGGGGAGGCCGTCGGTGCGGCCGGTCCCGACGAGGGGCTCGACGGCGTGCTCGGGGTGCGGCATGAGACCGACCACATTCCCGGCCTCGTTGGTGATGCCCGCGATGTCCCGGAGGGAGCCGTTGGGGTTGAAGTCGAGGTAACGGAAGGCGACCCGGCCCTCCGCCTCCAGCATGTCGAGGGTGTGCTCGTCGGCGACGTACCGCCCGTCCATGTTCTTCAGCGGGATGTGGATCTCCTGACCCGACTCGTAGTCGGTCGTCCAGGAGGTCTCCGCGTTCTCCACCCGCAGCTTCTGGTCGCGGCAGATGAAGTGGAGGTGGTTGTTGCCGAGCATCGCGCCGGGGAGGAGGTGCGCCTCGGTGAGAACCTGGAAGCCGTTGCAGATACCGAGGACCGGCATTCCGGACTTCGCCTGCTCGATGACGGTCTCCATCACGGGCGAGAAGCGCGAGATGGCACCGGCACGGAGATAGTCGCCGTATGAGAAACCGCCGGGGAGCACCACGGCGTCGACCTGCTTGAGGTCCTTGTCCTTGTGCCAGAGAGCGACAGGTTCGGCACCGGCGAGCTTGATCGCGCGCTGTGTGTCACGGTCGTCGAGGCTGCCGGGAAAGGTGACGACTCCAATACGAGCGGTCACTTTCCTGCCTCCGCGACTTCCTCGACCTTGACGGTGAAGTCCTCGATCACGGTGTTGGCGAGGAAGGATTCCGCGAGTTCGTGGATGCGGGCGAGAGCGGCGTCGTCCACCGGTCCGTCCACTTCCAGTTCGAATCGCTTTCCCTGACGTACGTCGGAGACACCTTCGAAACCGAGGCGCGGCAGTGCACGCTGCACCGCCTGGCCCTGGGGGTCGAGGATCTCCGGCTTGAGCATGACGTCGACTACGACGCGTGCCACTGGCACTCCCGGTGTGTGGTGCTGAGCAGGTCCCTTCAGACTACCTGCACAAAATTTCTACTCGCGTAGATTCGTAGAATCCTACGTGAGCCCGATCACGATCCCGCATCGACGCGGGGGCCTGCACGGAAAATCCTGGGAAAAACCGCAGAAGAGCGGCAGGACCCCATTGCCTTCGGACACGCGGAAGGATTTAGTCGGGCTTCACAATGCATTGCCGGGCACTGTACAAATGAATTGGCAATAGCCGATACTTTGCCCAATAACAGCCGGACAGTCGACATCTCCCCGACAACTCCGTGACGTCCGCGCACGTCATGACTTGATCGCAGAGGTGTCGCACGAAGGGACCGATATTCGTGGCGCAGCGTGTCGTGGTCACTCTCTTTGACGACATCGACGGCTCAGAAGCGGCGGAGACGATCGCCTTCGGACTGGACGGCAAGTCGTACGAGATCGACCTCAATCCAGCTAATGCCAAGAAACTGCGTAAGGCGCTCGCGCCCTACGTCGAGGCCGGCCGCAAGCAGTCGAAGTCCGGGAAGGCGTACACGCACACCGCGCTGACCCCCGACCCGGCCGCCGTCCGCGCCTGGGCCCGCTCCAACAAGATGGACGTGCCGCCGCGGGGCCGCATCCCCAAGAAGGTGTACGAGGCGTTCGCCGAGTCGCACTGAGCCCCGGGTCCTCCGGGGGCGCCCGCGGGGACCCCTCATCGGGCCCTGGGAACAGCCGACTTGCGCTGACCCCCCGCTGATCAGCTAGAGTCTGGAGCACGCCGAGGGGCAAGGCCGAAAAAGCCGGAGCTCACGGAGTCGCGCGGGTGTAGTTCAGTAGCAGAACATCCCCCTTCCAGGGGGAAGGCGCAGTGTGCAATTCCTGTCACCCGCTCTGCATCGCTTACCGACCACTGTTGTGGATCAGGTAGGCTGGTGCTCGCACCGATCGGTGAAAGCCGGTCGGAGGCAATGCGGACGTAGCTCAGTTGGTAGAGCGCAACCTTGCCAAGGTTGAGGTCGCGAGTTCGAGCCTCGTCGTCCGCTCCGGCATGAAGGCCCCAGTCATTGGCTGGGGCTTTTTGCTGTGCCCTTCTCCTTCTCCCTACGCCCTCTGTCGATCTCCGTACGTCTTCCGCCCCAGCTGCGTACGTGTTCCGCCGATCTCCGTAAGCCTCTCGCCGATCTCGGTACGCCTCCCGCCGATCTCGGTACGCCTCCCGCCCATCTGACATTTGTCATGCGGAGTGATGACACCGCGCACTGCTGCCGGGTCCTGTCCGCGGGGACGCTGATTTCATGAACACGAACGAGCACGATGACGTGATTGAGGTCACTGATCTGCGGCGTGTGTACGGGGGAGATTTCGAGGCGGTTCGCGGAGTCACCTTCTCCGTGGGCCGCGGAGAGCTCTTCGCCCTGCTGGGCACGAACGGCGCGGGCAAGACGTCCACCGTCGAACTGCTGGAGGGCCTCGCGCCCCCGGCCGGCGGACGGGTCCGGGTCCTCGGGCGCGATCCCTACGCGGAGCGGGCGGCCGTGCGGCCCCGGATCGGCGTGATGCTGCAGGAGGGCGGCTTCCCCTCCGAGCTGACCGTCGCGGAGACCGTACGGATGTGGGCGGGCTGCACGAGCGGGGCACGCCCCACGGCAGAGGCCCTGGACCTGGTACGGCGTGATGGACCACGAGACGGCGGGTCGCGTCGTCAAGCTGCGCACCGGTGAGCTGCAGCGGACGGCGACCGCACTGCTGCCAGCGATGCCGAGGTCCGCTTGGCCGCCTCGCTGTTCGTGTGAAGCAGTTGTCCGGGGGCGAGAAACGCCGGCTGGACCTGGCACTCGCGCTGCTCGGCCGCCCCGAGGTCCTCTTCCTCGACGAACCGACGACCGGACTCGACGCCGAAGGACGCCGGAGCACCTGGGAGTTGGTGCGCGAGCTGCGCGACGGCGGCACGACGGTGCTGCTGACCACCCACTACCTGGAAGAGCCGGAGGAGCCGACGCGGTGGTCGGTGAGGCCGCGGGTGCCGGAGCGGTGTCCTTTCCACTGGGCTTCCCGGGTCCCTCCGCGCTGATCACAGCCGGTGTCGTCATGCTGGCCGCCGGGTTACTCACCTTCACCGCAGCCTTCTCCGTCTGGCTGCTCAACGCCGTCTACGAACTCGACGAGGCCCGCGAGACCCGCGCCCGCCTCGCCGTCGCCGAGGAACGGCTGCGCTTCGGGCGCGATCTGCACGACGTGATGGGCCGCAATCTGGCGGTGATCGCCCTCAAGAGCGAGCTCGCCGTCCAGTTGGCCCGGCGCGGGCGACCGGAAGCCGAGGACCAGGTCGAGGTTCAGCGGATAGCCCGGGAGTCACAGCGGGAGGTGCGCGAGGTCGTACGCGGCTACCGCGAGGCCGACCTCGGCAGCGAACTCGCGGGCGCCCAGAGCGTGTTGACGGCCGCCGGCATCGACCGCGAGGTCACCGGCTCGGCAACGGCACTGCCCACCCAGGTCCAGTCGGCGCTCGGCTGGGTCGTACGGGAGGCGACGACGAACGTGCTGAGGCACGGGGACGCGGAGAGGTGTGCGGTGTCCTTGCGGGTGGCGGAGGGCCGGGTCACCGTCACCGTCGAGAACGACGGGGCGCCCGGCTCGGGGTCAGCCGTCGAGCCGGGGAGGGGGTCCGGGCTCGCGGGGCTGCGGGAGCGGCTCACAGAGGGTGGAGGGGGTGCTGCGGGCCGGGCCCGCCGGGGAGGGTGTGTTCCGCTTGACGGCGGAGGTGCCGCTGCCGATGCCGATGCGGCTGGGGCCGGGGGCGGATTCGGGGTTGGGTTCGCGGGCGAGGTCGGATTCGAGGTCGGGGTCGGGGCCGACGGCGGATTCGGGGGCAAGGGCGGGTTCGGGGTCGGGGCCGGGGCCCGGTTCGGCGTCGGATTCGAGGACGGATTCGGGGTCGGGGCCAGGTTCGGCGTCGGGGCCCGGTTCGGTCGAGGATCCGGCTTCGGAAGCAGGGCCGCTTCCGCTGCTCGGTGCACATCCAGTGAGCGAGGTCACCCCGTGACGTCTGTACCGTCCGGCTCTCCCATCACGTCCGCACCGGACGCCCCTTCCACCCCACCCGTGCGTCTGCTGCTCGCCGACGACGAGCATCTGATCCGGGGAGCGCTCGCCGCGCTGCTCGCCCTGGAGGACGACCTGGTCGTGGTGGCCGAGGCGGCGACCGGGCCGGAGGCGCTGGCCATGGCACGGGCGCACGAGCCCGATGTAGCCGTCCTGGATCTGCGGATGCCGGGGGCCGACGGTGTGAGGGTAGCCACATCGCTGCGGGCCGAACTGCCGGACTGTCAGGTGCTGATCGTGACGAGTCATGGGCGGCCGGGGCATCTGAAGCGGGCGCTTGCGGCAGGTGTGCGCGGGTTCGTCCCGAAGACGGTGAGCGCTCAGCGGCTCGCGGAGATCATTCGTACAGTGCATGCGGGAAACCGTTATGCGGACCCGGAGTTGGCCGCCGACGCGATCTCTGCCGGGGACTCGCCGCTCAGGGCGCGCGAGGCCGAGGTGCTCGAATTCGCCGCCGACGGGGCGCCCGTCGCGGAGATCGCCGAGCGGGCCGCGCTGTCCCAGGGGACCGTACGGAACTATCTGTCGTCGGCCGCGTCCAAGCTCGGGGCGGAGAACCGTCACGCGGCGGTGCGACTCGCGCGCGAGCGAGGTTGGGTATAGTTGCTCTCGCGCCACGGCGCAGTGCGGACGTAGCTCAGTTGGTAGAGCGCAACCTTGCCAAGGTTGAGGTCGCGAGTTCGAGCCTCGTCGTCCGCTCCGCAGAAGAAGCCCCCGACCTCAGGTCGGGGGCTTCTTCGTGTGTTCGGGACCCCTTCGCGCGCTCGGGGACTCGGGGATTCCGCGTGTGCTCGGGCCCGGCTGGTCGCCGGGCCCGGTGGGGGTTACGACCAGCTCGTGCCGGTCAGGCGCTCGTACGCCTCGACGTACTTGGCGCGGGTCGCCTCGACGATGTGCGGAGGCAGCGCGGGCGGCGGCTGCTCGCTCTTGCGGTCCCAGCCGGACTCGGGGGAGGTCAGCCAGTCGCGGACGTACTGCTTGTCGAAGGACGGCTGGGGGTGACCCGGCTCCCACTCGTCGGCGGGCCAGAAGCGGGAGGAGTCCGGGGTCAGCACCTCGTCGGCGAGGACGAGCGTCTCGCCGTCGTAACCGAACTCGAACTTGGTGTCCGCGAGGAGGATCCCCCGCTCGCGCGCGATGTCGCGGGCGCGGCTGTAGACGGCGAGGGTCGTCTGGCGCAGCTGGGCCGCGGTCTCGGCGCCGACCTGGCGGGCGACCTCCTCGTACGACACGTTCTCGTCGTGCTCGCCGACGGCGGCCTTGGTGGCGGGGGTGAAGATCGGCGCGGGGAGTTCCGAGCCGTCGACAAGGCCCTCGGGGAGGGCGAGGCCGCAGACCGTGCGGGACTCGTTGTACTCGACCAGGCCGGAACCGGCGAGGTAGCCGCGCGCGACGCACTCGACCGGGACCATCCGCAGGGACTTGCAGATCAGGGTGCGGCCGGCCCAGTCGTCGGGGGCGCCCGGCGGAAGTTCGGTGCTCAGGACGTGGTTGGGGACCAGATCGGCGAGCTTGTCGAACCACCACAGGGAGAGCTGGGTGAGCGTGCGGCCCTTGTCGGGGATCTCGGTGGGGAGCACCCAGTCGAAGGCGGAGATGCGGTCACTGGCGACCATCACGAGGTCGCCCGCCTCGTTCTGGTACAGCTCGCGCACCTTGCCGGTGTGCAGATGCACCAGACCCGGAACCTCCAGGGGCTCGGGCTTTTCAACGAATCCGGACACGGTTCCTCCCCGTGGTTCTGTCCAATTGGCTCGATTCTCCCGTATGCGGGGAGCGGCTTTGGCCAGGGGGTGTGTGGTGACGTTCGGGACGCCCTTCGTGCGGTGTCCGGTCAGTCGCGTTTGCAGATGCGGTCGAGCAGGTTGGCCGTCGCCCGCTGGATACGGGTGTCGACGTGGCCGGGGCGGTCGAGGGCCGGGGACCACGCGAAGGTTCCGGATGCGAAGACCAGGGCGCCGGACGGCGCCCGGTAGAGCGACGTCTCCTGGTGGCGGATGATGCCCTCGCTGTCCCGGTACGGGGAGTGGGAGAGCAGGATCCTGCCCTGGTGCTCGGGGAGCGGTGTGCGGGGAAAGTAGCGGTCGGCCTCTCCCGCGACCATGCCCTCCAGTTCGTCGCCCTCGTGGGCGCCGGTCGCCTCCCACAGCCAGTGGTCGGCGTTGCGGACCACGAGGGGGTGGGGTTCGGGGACACGTCCCGCGTACTGGATGCCGATGAGTTGCTGTTCGGAGCGGTCGATTTCACGCCACAGCGCGGGCTTCCCGGGGCCTTTGCGTTTGCGGCAGGTCAGCAATCGGTCGGCGACACCGGACGGGGACGGGCCCAACTCCACCTGCCAGTACATCGTGTTGGCGGAGAGGAAGACGAGCGATGTGCCGTTCTCGCGGGCGAGTTCCGTCGTGCGGCGCATCTGCGTCGACCAGTACTCGTCGTGGCCCGGGAAGACGAGGCCGCGGTAGCGGGTGGGGTCGACGCGGCCGGCGTGCAGATCGCGGGCGTCGGCGTAGGCGAGGTCGTAGCCGTAGCGCTCGGCCCAGCGGATGAAGTCGTAGGCGTGGCCCACGTGGAGCGGGAGGCCCGCGCCCGCGTACGGCCGGTCGAAGGAGACCGTCGTCGCGGCGTCGGCCTCGCCCAGCAGGCGGCCGTCCTCGTCCCACGCGTGGTACAGGCTGGCGCCGGTGTGACCGTCCTCCGGGTACAGGTTGTACGCCTGCCAGGTGATGTCCGGGAGCAGGAGGAGCAGGTCGGCGGGGTGGTTGTCGCGGATGGTGAACGGGACGTGGGAGCGGTAGCCGTCGGCGGTGGTGAGCACTGCGACGTACGCGCCGATGCTCCAGTAGGTGGGGATCTGAAGGCGCCAGGACAGCCACCAGTGGTGGCAGGAGACGGTTCGGTCGGCGGTGAGAGGCGGAGGCTGGACGATGCCGGAGAGGCGGGGGCTGGTGGTGATCTTGCTGGCGCCGTCGCCTCCGTAGTGGCCGATCCGGTAGATGTCGACGCTGAATTCCTGGGGCGGGTCGACGGTGATGTGGAAGTCGATGGCCTCGCCGGGGGCGGCCGCGCCCGTGGAGGTGAACCCCTTGATCTGGCGATGGACGTCGTCGGCGGAGCGGGGGCCTCCGGCACGGGGGTGGGGGATGGGTCGCTTGGCCGACCTGGCCCTGGCGTCGCGGTCTTCGCGCTCGTCCCGTACGAGAGTGGTGCCCCCCTGGGCGGGGTCGAGGTGATCGATGTACCAGGGGACGACGTGGCCGGTGTCGTCGAAGTAGTGCTCGTCGCCGCGGAGCCAGGGGACGGGGCCCTGGCCGAAGGGGTCCGTCACGGCATGCGCGAGTGCGCCTGACTCCCAGCGGCGAATCTGCTCCGACCCCATGCCTGCTCCCCTCCCTTTTGCCCCCGTCGTCCTTGTAAGCCCTTGCCGCGTGCGCGATCGGTCCCAGCACATCACATTACGCACGCGGTCCGTCACCGTTCGTCGCGAATTGACGCGAGTGGAATGTTTGCCTCCGCCTTTCCGTCGGGGGGTGGGGCGGGTTTGCGTCGGTGGTGGTTCCGCCTTTCCGCTGGTGGGCGGGGTTGCGCCGGCGGGTGGGGCGGTTCGCGCCGGTGGGTGGTTCCGCCTGCGGCCGGTGGGTGGGGCGGGGCCGTGCCGGCATCCCACCCGCCCGACGGAATCCCCGTTGCACTGGTCAGTCCGGGCGGCGCTGGAGATCTTTCAGCCCGTCCGGCGTTTGAGGACGAGGCCGTTCAGGCCGAAGCGGGGGTCTGGGGGCGGCAGCGCCCAGGTAGGGGACGGGTAGGGGACGGGTAGGGGCGGCGGGGGCGAAAGACTCGCTCGCGGGGCGCGGCCGGGGGTCTCAGACCAGGCGGACCGGTTTTTCGGGGCGGACGCCGAGGTGGCGGAGCCACTCGCGGAGGGGCGCGGGGTCGCCGGTCTCGACGAGACTGAGGACGCGCGGGCCCAGATCCGCGGCGCGTTCGCCGTCGATGAGGAGGGACGGGCCGTCGAGCCAGTCGAGGCCCGGCGCCGCCCCGGCGGTGTCCATCGCGGCGCAGCACACCATCGCCGTGACGTGGTCGGCCAGTAGCTCCCGGCCTGTGCGGGGTGGCTGAAGGGGGAAGAGAGGGAGCATCCCGTCGTCCCAGAGGGCCCGGGCGGGGTCCTGCGGCTCCGGGCCCCCGACGGGGGCGGGCGCCGGGGCCGACGCCTCCTCGCGGGCCAGCTCCGCGCTTAGCCCGGCCGCCAGCGAAGCCGTCCGCTCGTTCCCGAGGCCGACGTCCGCGTCGTCCTCGTCCTCGGTCATCCCCATCTGCGCGTACGCGTCCTCGCGCGAAGTGGCGAGGGCAGCCGAGTCCGGGTCCTCCGGCCGCGCGGACAGGTGGTCCATCACCCGCGCCAGCGTCGGGCCGTCCGAGTCACGTGCCGCCGGGTCGGTGGAGTGCCGCACGCCGAGCGCGTCCAGCACCCGGTGGAGGCGGGCCGCGTCGGTGCGCCATTTGCGGTCGACGACCTCCTCCGGGTAGTCCTGCCAGTTGACCGGCGCCCAGTCGGGCCCGGACTCGGCAGGACCGCCGTGGAAAAGGCGGGCGGCGAGGAGCGAGGCCGCCTCGTCCACCGTGCCGGGCTCTTCGAGCAGGTCGCAGGCGGGGCGCTCGCCGAGGCGGGAGGCGAAGCCCTCGGCCAGGCGGTCGCGGCGGGACAGCTCGGTCAGGGCCGCGACGACACCCGCGTCCAGCCGGGACGGCCAACGGCCCATCCGCCAGGCGGGCAGCGCGACCCGGGTCAGGAGCCGGTCCCAGCCCGCGTACGCCAGACCCACCTGCTCCTGGGCGACGATCCGCAGGCCGTAATCCACAGCCTGTGCACGCTCGGCCGCGGCGGCCGCCACGCCGCGTTCCATCTCGGCCGCGTGGCCCCGGCAGCTGCGCAGCAGCAGGCGGGTCACCCAGCCGACGGCGCCGAGCACCGTGCGGGAGAGCGGGCCACGGGCGGGGGTCGACGTCACGGCCACGGCCGCGTCCAGGCCTCGTACGAAGCGACGGGCCGCGGCTATGTCGGGGTGCGCCGACGGACCCGTACCGGCGACGACCGGGGCGAGGACCGCGCGCAGTTCGCCGACCCGCATCCACCACAGGAAGGGGGAGCCGATGACGAGGACCGGCGCGGAGGGGGCACGGCGGGGCTGTGTCGACAGTCCCCGTACGCCCCGCGCTCCACGTATGCCTCGTACTCCCTCTATCTCGTCCCTGCCCTCGGGCGGAGGCGGGCCGTGTGCCGGATGGGTCCGGTCCTCCAGCCAGCTGTCGCAGTCGGGGGTGAGCGCTATCGCCGAGGGTGCCGGGACGTCGAGGCGGTCGGCCAGGTCGCGGACCATGCGGTAGAGGTCGGGCGCCGATTCCTCGGCGATCGGGACGGTGGGGCTCACGGCCGGCCGCGAGCGGGCCACGACGAGCGCGATGCCCGCGGCGGCGAGGAGGACGATCGCCGCGAGGACCGAGACGATCCAGCGCGTGACCCCCCAGTGCCCGCCGACGATATGGCCGGTGGAGCCGCCCACGAGCAGCACGACGGCGACGGCCGCGGGCAGCAGGGCGACGGCCAGCGCCCTGCTGCGTATGCGCAGCACGGCGAGAGCCCGGGAACGCGCGGCCTGCGCGCCCACCTCCACACCCATACCGGTCACGACCGGACGTCACCCCCTACTGTCCGCCCCGCGCCGACTGTCTCGCAGCCCGCACCGACGGATGCCCTGGTGTTGCTCACTCCCCCACTGTGGCACCCATCACTGACATCGCAATGCCGGTGGGCCAAGTGCCGGAACGCTTTCGCCGCACCCTAGTTGGGGCCCCGGCCCCCGTCAGCCGGATGGGGCATCGGTCACTCGATGGAATGGCTTTGGGGAAAGGTGGATGACGGTGGGCAACGATCAGGCCCCGGTTCCGTACAGAAATCCACGCGGGCAGACGTGCAGAAATCCATGCGGAAATCCGGGCAGCAAGAGGCCCCGGATTCCGTGCGGAATCCGGGGCCCGGAAGCTTGCCGAGCGGCGAAGGCGCCTCGGCGGGATGAGCGGGTGCGACTGGACTGCGACTGGTCCGCGACCGGGGCTACTCCCCTGCCGCCGCCTTCGCCGCGATGTCCGTGCGGTGCTGCGAACCGTCGAGACCGATGCGGGCCACCGCCGCGTACGCACGGACGCGGGCCTCGGTGAGGTCGGTGCCGGTCGCCGTGACGGAGAGCACACGGCCGCCCGCGCTCACCACCGCGTCGCCGTCGCGCTTGGTCCCGGCATGCAGGACGTACGCGTGCGGGGCGTCCTGGGCCGCCACCTCGTCGAGCCCGGTGATCGGGTCGCCGGTGCGCGGGGTGTCCGGGTAGTTGTGCGAGGCCACGACCACCGTGACGGCGGCGTCGTCGCTCCAGCGCAGCGGCGCCAGATCGGCGAGCGTGCCGTTCGCCGAGGCCAGCAGCACGCTCGCGAGCGGGGTCTTCAGGCGGGCGAGGACGACCTGGGTCTCCGGGTCGCCGAAGCGGGCGTTGAACTCGATGACCCGTACGCCGCGGCTGGTGATCGCCAGACCCGCGTAAAGAAGACCGGAAAACGGTGTGCCGCGGCGGCGCAGTTCGTCGACGGTCGGCTGGAGAACGCTCTCCACGACCTCCTCCACGAGCTTCGGGTCCGCCCACGGGAGGGGCGAGTACGCGCCCATGCCGCCGGTGTTCGGGCCCTCGTCGCCGTCCAGCGCGCGCTTGAAGTCCTGGGCGGGCTGCAGCGGGACAACGGTCTCGCCGTCCGTGATCGCGAAGAGCGAGACCTCGGGGCCGTCGAGGAACTCCTCGATGACGACGCGGTCGCAGGCGTTGGCGTGCGCGCGGGCCTTCTCGAGGTCGTCGGTCACGACGACGCCCTTGCCGGCCGCCAGCCCGTCGTCCTTGACGACATACGGGGCTCCGAAGGCGTCGAGCGCCTCCTCGACCTCCTCGGGCGTCGTGCAGACGTACGAGCGTGCGGTCGGGACCGCCGCACTCGCCATCACGTCCTTGGCGAAGGCCTTGGAGCCCTCCAGCTGCGCGGCCTCCTTCGAGGGGCCGAAGCAGGGGATGCCCGCCTCGCGCACGGCGTCGGCGACCCCCGCGACGAGCGGGGCCTCCGGGCCCACGATCACCAGCTCGGCGCCGAGCCCGGCAGCCAGCGCGGCCACGGCGGCGCCGTCGAGGGCGTCGACCGCGTGCAGCTCGGCCACCTCCGCGATGCCTGCGTTCCCGGGGGCGCAGTACAGGGCGGTGACGTCGGGGTCGAGGGACAGGGAACGGCACAGGGCGTGTTCGCGGGCGCCGCTACCGATGACGAGGACCTTCACGGGGTCAGCCTAACCGCCGTGAGCGGGTGCCTTTGTGGGGGCTTCCGAAGCGGGGGGTGCTGGGCGTTGGTGGGATCCTACGAAAAGGGGGTCACTCGTTGGAGAACTCCTCCATCACTGTCGCGCCCAGCTCGCGGACGATCAGGTCGTGGCCCGAGAGGGCGGACTCGTCGAGGTCGGGGTCGTCGTCCTCGGGAATGTCGTCCTCGGGGGCGACCGGAGGCGGTTCGGGGGCCGGAGGAGTCGGTGCCGGGGCGGGCGCGGCCGGGGCGTGGCCCGCGGACGGGCCGCCCTGGGGAGCCGCGGGGCGCGCCGCCTGGGCCGGCGGCTGCTGGGGCGCGGGGCGGGGGGCGGCCGGGGCCGCGCCGTAACCACCGCTACCGAACCCTGAGCCGGCAGGACCCGCCGGCGCGGAGCCGCCCGAACCGCCCGAGGCGTCGACGATCGCCTCGATCTTCCACTGGACGTTGAACTGCTCGGACAGTGCCTGCCGCAGGACCTCCTCGCTGCCGCTGCTCGCGAAGTTGTCCCGCGCGCCCGCGTTGACGAAGCCGATCTGCAAGGTCGTACCGTCGAAGCCGGTCACCTGCGCGTTCTGGCTGAGCAGGATCCAGGTGAACCGGCGGCGGTTCTTCACCGCCTCCAGAATGTTCGGCCACAGCATGCGGGGGTCGGGGCCGCCAGGGGCCTGCGCCGCGGCAGGGGCGGGTGCGGCCGCGGCAGGAGTGGCGGCGTGCGTGGGCGACGGAGCGGGAGCCGCCGGTGCCGGAGGCTGCCCCCCACCCGCGGGGGCCGCCGTCGGCCACCCTCCGGGACGCCGGCCACTGCCCGCGGCCGTGGCGGTGGGCCAGGCACCGGGCGCGGCCTCCGCCGGAGCGCCGGCCGGGGGCGAAGCGGCCGGAGCCTGCGGCTGCGCGGCCACGGGAGGGGCCACCGGGGCAGCAGGGGGCGCGCCGACCGCCGGAGCCGCGGGCACCGCCGGCTCGGGAGCCGCTCCCACGCCCTGCGGGGCCCCGGCGCCGGAACCACCTCCCCCCGGTCCAGCCCCCCGCACCGCCGCACGAGCCGCCGCGGGCCCGCTCCCCGGAGGAACAGCCTGGCCTGTCGGCACGGGCGCCGCACCGTGCACCTCGGGCCCGGGCACGTACCCCATGACAGGGCCGCCCCCGCCACCCGAGAAGTTCACCCCGCGCTCGATGCGGTCCAGCCGGGCCATGACGGACCGCTCGTCCCCGTACGCGGCGGGCAGCATCACGCGCGCGCAGATGAGTTCGAGCTGGAGCCGCGGCGAGGTGGCGCCGCGCATCTCCGTCAGCCCCTCGTTGACGAGGTCGGCGGCGCGGCTCAGCTCGGCGGCGCCGAAGACCCCGGCCTGGGCCTGCATCCGCTCCACCACATCGGCCGGAGCGTCGATGAGCCCCTTCTCCGCGGCATCGGGCACGGCGGCCAGAATGACGAGATCCCGCAGCCGCTCCAGCAGGTCGGCGACGAACCGCCGGGGGTCGTTACCTCCTTCGATGACCCGGTCCACGACCTCGAAGGCCGCGGCGCCGTCACCGGAGGCGAAGGCCTCGACGACGGAATCGAGCAACGACCCGTCCGTGTAGCCGAGCAACGAGGTCGCCATGGCATACGTCACACCGGCCTCGGCCGCCCCCGCGAGCAGCTGATCCATGACGGACATGGAGTCACGCACGGACCCCGCGCCGGCCCGAACGACCAGCGGCAGCACACCGTCCTCGACCGGAATGCCCTCACGCCCACAGACCTCGCCCAGGTACTCCCGAAGGGTCCCCGGCGGCACGAGCCGGAACGGATAGTGATGTGTACGCGATCGAATCGTCCCGATGACCTTCTCGGGCTCGGTGGTGGCGAAGATGAACTTGAGGTGCTCCGGCGGCTCCTCGACGACCTTCAGCAGCGCGTTGAAGCCGGCCGACGTGACCATGTGGGCCTCGTCGATGATGTAGATCTTGTACCGACTGCTCGCCGGCCCGAAGAAGGCCTTTTCCCGCAGGTCACGGGCATCGTCGACACCACCGTGCGAGGCGGCGTCGATCTCGATGACGTCGATGGACCCCGGACCATTGCGCGCGAGATCGCGGCACGACTGGCACTCCCCGCAAGGCGTCGGCGTAGGCCCCTGCTCGCAGTTCAGACACCGCGCCAGAATCCGCGCGCTGGTCGTCTTCCCGCACCCGCGCGGACCGCTGAACAGGTATGCGTGATTGACCCGGTTGTTCCGCAGCGCCTGCTGCAACGGGTCGGTGACATGCTCCTGCCCGATGACCTCGGCGAACGACTCCGGGCGATAGCGGCGGTACAGCGCGAGAGACGACACGCATACGAGGTTATAGGCGCCCACTGACAACAAGGACCGCCCGACAAAGCATCCCCAGCGTCCCCGACGTCCCGGCGGATCACATCCCGGCCCTGTCCGGCATCCCGGCGGAACGCATCCCCGAGGTCGCGGCGGATCGCATCCCCGCCGTCCCCGCAAACGCAAGCGCCCCCCACGCACCCGCCAGAGCCAACCTACCCTTGCTGCCTTCCGGCCCTGGGGGAGTTCAGTCAGATAGCGCCACGTGAGGGGCTCTGCACAGAGTACAGGATCTGGGCAGGGGGAACGAGTTCGCGAGCACTCCTCAACGTCTTGTATTGTTTGCGGCGGAGGATTCGCCTAGAGGCCTAGGGCGCACGCTTGGAAAGCGTGTTGGGGGCAACCCCTCACGAGTTCGAATCTCGTATCCTCCGCCAGTGCCTCACCGGGCACGATGTCGAAGGGCCCCACCGTTCGCGGTGGGGCCCTTCGACGTTTTCCGTTGCCGTCCTCGGGTTCGAGGCGGCCCCGGTCAGCACTGCGTCATCCGGGACCGGGGCGCTCAGGTTCCCGCGTGGACGTAGGCCGCCCAGACATGGCGGCATCGCGCTCGCCCTCCTCGGCGCCTGGTGGTGGCCCGCGGCGCCCGTCGGGGCCATGGTCTGGCTGGCCTCCTGGCGGTCGCTGCGCCGCGCGGTGGGGGCCCTGTGCCGCACCACCGAAGCCGTCTTCGCCCTGCAGCACACCGTCCACCCGACACAGCCCTGACACGGCGCACACTCCCGGGGCTCCCGGGACGCCTCAGCTGCGGCGCGGCTCCCGTACGACCGCCACACCCCCCGGCGGCACCGTGACCGTCCCCGAGAGCCGCTCGCCGGTGAGCAGTTCCGTCGCCCCGTCGGGGACCGGGATCCCGGCGCCCCGACCGCTGTGGTCGATCAGGAAGAGGTACTCGGCGTGCGGACCGCGCCGCCGGACCGCCTCGACGCCGGGCGGAGCGGCGGCGACCGGCTCGACGCCCGCCTCCGTACGGATCCGGGTCAGCAGCTCGGCCAGAGTGGCCGGGTCGGGGCGGGTGGCCAGGTACCAGGCGGTGCCCGCGCCGTACGCGTGACGTGTCACCGCCGGGACACCGGCCAGCGGTCCCTCCGTGTACGAGACCAGCGCCTGGGCCCCGGTGAGGCGCACGCGCTCCGACCACAGGGTGGCCGTGCCGCCCCCGCTCAGGCCCACCGGCTCGCCCGGCAGCAGCGGGAACAGCTCGTCGGACCGTACGCCGAGCGCCTCCCGGAAGGCGCCGGGGTAACCGCCCAGCCGCACATGGCAGTTCTCGTCCACCGCCCCGCTGTGGAAGCCCACCGCCAGTGTGCCGCCGCGTTCCGCGAAGCCGACCAGATTCGCCGCGCCCGCGTCGTCCACCAGGTACAGGCTCGGGGCCAGGACCAGGCGGTACGACGACAGGTCGGCGTCCGGGCGTACGAAGTCCACTGCCACGCCCGAGCGCCACAGCGGCTCGTACCAGTCCCGGACCAGGTCCTGGAAACGGAGTTCGCCGCTCGGCTGGGAGGGCAGCTCCAGGGCCCAGCGGGCGTTCCAGTCCCAGACGACGGCCACGGAGGCCGTGCCCGTGCTGCCGCGTACCTCCGCCAGGGCCTTCAGGTCGGCGCCCAGCGCCACCACGTCCTGCCAGATCCGGCTGTCCGTCCCCGCGTGCGGCAGCATCGCCGAATGCCACTGCTCGGCACCCGCTTTCGCCGCCCGCCACTGGAAGTAGGCGATGCCGTCCGCGCCGCGGGCCACATGGGCGAGAGCGTTGCGGCGCAACTCCCCCGGATTCTTCGCCCGGTTCACCGGCTGCCAGTTCACGGCGCCCGTGGAGTGCTCCATCAGCAGCCAGGGGCCGCCGGCGAGCGAGCGCGTCAGGTCGCCGCTGAGCGCGATGTCGATCTCCGACTCCGGATCCGTGGACCGCAGGTAGTGGTCGTTCGAGACCACGTCCAGCTCCGGGGCCCAGCGCCAGTAGTCCAGCGCGTCGAAGTTGTGCATCACCATGAAGTTGGTGGTCGCCGGCACGGCAGGGGCCGCCGCGCGCAGGACGTCGCGCTCCGCCGTGTACAGGGACAGCAACTCGTCCGAGCAGAAGCGGCGCCAGTCCAGTCGGTGGGTCGGGTTGGGGACGGCTCCGGTGGCGCGGGGCGGCAGGATCTCGTCCCAGTCGTAGTACCACTGGCTCCAGAAGGTGGTGCCCCAGGCGTGGTTCAGCGCCGCCAGGTCATCGCCGTACCTGGCCCGGAGCCACGCGCGGAAGGCCGCCGCGCTCGTGTCGCAGTAGCACTCCGCGTTGTGGCAGCCGTACTCGTTGTGGACGTGCCACATCGCCACGGCCGGGTGGTCGGCGTACCGCTGTGCCAGCGCTCCCGCGATGCGCAGGGCGGCCTCCCGGTAGGCGGGGCTGCTCGGGCAGAACGTCTGGCGGCTGCCGTACGACAGCGTGCGGCCGTCCCGGTCCACCGGCAGCGCCGTGGGGTGGGCGCGGAAGAACCACGCCGGGGGCGCGGCCGTGGGCGTGGCGAGGTCGGCGGCGATACCGTTCTCCCGCAACAGATCCAGCAGCCGGTCCATACGGGCGAAGTCGAACTCGCCCTCGGACGGCTCCAGTAGGGCCCACGCGAAGATGCCCACGCTGACCATGGTCACGCCGGCCTCGCGCATCAGGCGCATGTCCTCGGCCCAGACCTCCTCGGGCCACTGCTCGGGGTTGTAGTCGCCGCCGTAGGCGATGCCCGGGACGGACAGCGTGCGGTTCATCGGGCAACTCCTCCGAGCAGACGGCGCGTTGTGGTCATGCCCCACTCGTCCAGCGACAGCAGCCGGTCGCTGGACGCCATCAGTCCGCCGGTCGACTCCACGTGTGCCGCCCAGCGTTCACGGGTCTCCACGGCGGGGCGGGCCATCAGGCAGTCGGGGTCGTTGACCCAGAGGCGGCCGTGCTGCCACTGGCGTCCCCCACCGGTGAACTCGGCGGGATCCTGGCCGGGCTGGGAGTAGTCGTCGGCCTCGGGGCGGCGGTGCGGAGCCGTGTCGGGGCTGACCCGCATCGCGTCGAACAGGCCGATGGAGGGGAGGATCGGCGCGCCGCAGCCCAGCAGATACGCGTCCGGGCCGATCGCCTCGCGGATGAGCGAGATGCCTTCGCGGTACGCCGTCAGCGCGTCGTCCGAGGAATGCCGTACGCCGTCCAGCGCGCCCGCGTACAGGAAGTCGACCTTGAAGTAGTCGTAGCCCTCGGCGCGCAGGGTCCTGAACACGTCCGTCAGATACGCCGCCGCGTCAGGATGCGTCGTGTCCAGGACGCACAGGTCGTGCCCCCAGTTGCGGCCCGCGTGCGCGAAGCCGCCCTGCGGGTCCCGTACCAGCCACTGCGGATGCTCGGCCGCCAGTTCGCTCGCCGGGTCGACCAGGAACGGTGCCGTCCAGATGCCCGCCCTGCGGCCCCGCGCGCGGATGGCCTCCGCGATCCCGGCGCGGGAGCGGAAGCGGCCGGACAGCGTCAGCCAGTCGCCCAGCGCGCTCTGGTAGCCGTCGTCGATCTGGACGACGTCGATGGGCAGGTCGAGGGTGTCCATCGCGCGGAGGTTCTCGTGGATGTCCTCCTCGGTGACCGCGGTGAAGTACTCGTACCAGGAGCACCAGACGGTGGGCGCCGGTCGCGGGGCGGCGAGACCGAGGCCCTGCGCCCACGTGGCCAGGGCCGACTGGATGTCCCTGCCGGTCAGTTCCCGAACGGGCCCGTCGGCGCTGACCTCGGCCCGTTCGCCGTGCACTTCCAGGCGGATGGAGGGGACGGCGTGCAGCGGATCGGCCGCCGCCCACAGCCGCACCGGCGAGCCGTCACCAGGGGCGAGCGCCAGGAGTCCCTCCCCCTGGAAGACGCCGGACGGGACGGTGCGCCCGGGCCGGTAGCAGACGGTCGCCCAGTTGTCGTCGGTCGGGCGGTACGGCTTGTCGCCGAGGGCGTAGGCGCCGCTGGGGCTCCAGGACTGCCAGCCCTCCTCGTGGACCCGGGCGGTGCGCGGGTCAACGGGCACAAGGGCGAGGGGCGTGAAGGGGTGGGGCACGGTGGTTCTCTTTCAAAGGGTCGGGCGTCGGCCACGACATCAGGTCGGGCGTCAGCCCTTGTTGGCACCGAGCGTGAGGCCGCTGACGAACTGGCGCTGCAGCGCGAAGTACACGATCAGCGTCGGGATCGCGGTGAGCAGGGCGCCGGCGGCGACCAGGTTGGGGTCGGTGAAGTACTGCCCGGAGAGGTTCTTCAGGGCCGAGGTGATCGGCATGTTCTCGCCGGTCGAGATGAGGACGATGGCCCAGAAGAAGTCGTTGTAGATCCAGATGGACAGCAGCGTCGCCAGGGCCGCCATCGCCGGGCGGCACAGCGGCAGCACGATCTGCCAGTACATCCGCCACACCGAGGCGCCGTCGACGAGCGCGGCCTCGGTGAGCTCGTGCGGCAGCATCCGCATGTAGTTGCTCAGCACGAAGGCGCAGAAGCCGGACTGGAACGCCACGTGGATGAGGACCAGGCCGAGCGCGGAGTCGTACAGCTTGCCGCTGACCGTGATGCCGGGCAGGTCGATGAGCAGGAACATGCGGTAGAGCGGGGTGATGATGACCTGCTGCGGCAGCAGGTTGCCCGCCGTGAAGACCAGCAGCAGGGCGAGGTTGACGCGGAAGTCGAACCGGCTGACGTAGAAGGCGACCATCGACGACAGGAACAGCGTCAGCAGCACCGCCGGGACGGCGATGAGCAGCGTGTTGCCGAAGTAGTGCGCCATGTCCGACTGCGTGAACGCGTTCGTGAAGTTGTCGAAGCTCAGCTTGTCGGGCCAGGAGACATAGCCCTTCGCGCTGGTCTCGGCGTACGGACGCATGGCCGCGTACAGCGCCCAGAGCAGCGGGGCCAGCCAGGCCAGCGCGGCGCCCGCGAGGAACAGGTGCAGCAGCAGCCGGGCGGGGCGGACGGGCGCGCGCCTCTTCGGCGCGACAGTGGCGGTGCTCATGCTCGCCGCTCCTTCCGGAAGGTGCTCACCAGGTACGGAATGATCACGACGAGCGAGATCAGCAGCAGGACGACCGCGATGGCGGACCCGTATCCGATACGGCTGGACTCGCCGATGATGTTGTCGGTCACGAGGATCGAGAGCAGTTCGGTGCCTTGGGCTCCACCGTTGAAGACGTAGACGAGGTCGAAGGCGCGCAGCGACTCGATGATGGTGACGACCAGCACGATGGTGTTGGTGGGGCGCAGCGTCGGGAAGATGACGTTCTTGAAGGTCTGCCATTCGTCGGCGCCGTCGAGCGAGGACGCCTCGCGCAGCGAGGGATCGACGCCCTTCAGACCGGCCAGATAGAGGATCATCATGTAGCCGGTGTGCCGCCAGGAGGCGGCGATGAGGATCGCCCACAGGTTGAGGTGCGGGTCGCCGATCCAGTCGATGTAGTGGCCGGGCTTGTTGGCCCCGATGAGGCTGTTGATCAGGCCCGTGTCGGGGTTGTAGACGAGCTGCCAGACGAAGCCGATGCACGCCATCGACACGACCACCGGCAGGAAGAACGCGGTCTGGTACACCCTGCTGAACCGGATCTTCTTGTCCAGCTGCACGGCGAGGAAGAGGCCGAGCGGGGTCGGGATCAGGATCAGGACCACGAACCAGATGACGTTGTGCTGGACGGCGGGCCAGAACTGCGGGTTCTGGGTGAACAGTTCGCGGAAGTTCTGCAGCCCGACCCATCTGATGGAGTCGAAGCCGATGCCGTCCCAGGTGGTGAAGGCGAGGGCGACGGAGGCGAGGGCGGTCACCCAGACGAGCGCGATGTGCAGGATCGTCGGGACGCCCGCCATCAGGCCCAGCGTGAACCGGTCGCGGCGGGTGAGGAGGCGGCGGTGTCCCCGCGGCCCCCTCTTGCCGGGTGCGGGGGCCGGAGGCGGCGCGACGGCCGCCTCCGGCATCTCAGCGGTGCTGGTGTCGGTGCTCATGAGGACGCGAAGATCGTCTTCTTCTGGCGCTCGATCGACGAGAGCAGGCTGTCCACGCCCTTGGGGTCGCGGACGAACTTCTGCAGCGCGGGCTGCATCACCGTGGAGGTGAAGTCGGGCCGGCTGTCGCGGTCCATGTACTGCGTGAGGTTCTTGGCGCCGCTGATCAGGTCGTACCCCTTCTTCTGCATGGCGCTGTAGGAGGAGGTGTCGGCCTTGGTGGAGGCGGCGACCACGTTCGGGTCCGACTTGAGGTAGATCTGCTCGGCGGCCGGGGTGCCCAGGTACTCCAGGAGCTTGACGGCACCGGCGTGGTTCTTCGGGGCCTTGCTGAGCATGAAGCCGTCCGTCGGGGCCTCGACGGTGTCCTGCCCGTACGAGGGGTCGATCTCCGGGAACGGGAAGAAGTCCAGGTCTTCCCGGTCGGCGGCGTTGGTGAACTGCTGGCCCACGAACATGCCCAGCAAGTACATGCCGGCCTTCTTCGACACCAGGGTCTGGGCCGCGTCCTGCCAGGTGCGGCCGACGGCGCCGTCCTGGTGGTAGGGGAGGATCTCGGCCCAGTTGTCGAAGGCGGCGCGGGTGCGCTTGTCGGTCCAGGACGCCTTTCCGGCCATCAGCTCGACGTGGAAGTCGTAGCCGTTCGTCCGGAAGTTGATCTGGTCGAAGGTACCGAGCGCGGGCCACTCGTCCTTGTCGCCGAAGGCGATCGGGACCAGGTTGTCCTTCTTCATCTGCTTGCACAGGGCGATGAACTGGGACCAGGTGGTGGGGACTTCGTAGCCGTGCTGCTTGAAGACGCTCTTCCGGTAGAAGATCGCCCAGGGGTACGTGTACAGCGGGACGAAGTAGTACTTGCCGTCCTCGCCCTTGCTGAGCGCCTTCATCGCGTCGGGGAAGTCGCCCTCGATCGTCTTCCACACGTCGTCGATCGGGGTGGCCAGCTTCTTGCCCGCGAAGAACTGCATGCGGTAGCCGGCGAACCAGTTGAACACGTCGTCGGGCGTGCCCTGGAGGTAGGAGTTGATCTGCTCCTGGAAGGTGTTGTGGTCCTTGGTGTTCACGTCGACCGTGATGCCGGACTGCTTCTTGAAGGCCGCGTAGATGTCGGCGAAGGCCTTCTTCGGCACGGCGTCCGACGCGTTGGAGCCGAGGGTGAGGGTCTTGGGGTCACTGGCAGCGCTGCTGCCGGCGCAGGCGCTGAGCAGGGGTATGGACGCGCCGAGCGCGGCCGCTCCGCCGATGCCGCGCAGCAGGGTACGGCGGCTGGGACCCGGGACGGAGAGACCGGAGGGGGAGAGGTGGTGCATGAGCGGCTCCTGACGGGCATGTGTCCGGTCGCGGGGAGAGCGGAGTTGAGCCAGATCGAAATCAACCAGAAATCAACTTGACCGAACATCGTGGGCGCAATAACAGCCGTATGTCTTGTCATGCGTCAAGAGATGTCGGGCGCCTTTGTTGAAACGTGATCGTGGCACCGTGACCAACTCCGCCGACGGGGGCTCACCGCGGCGGCCAGGGACCGGGGCAGGGTCGCAGCCGGGCGCCGCCGGTCGGCCCGGCGAGCGCGCGAGTTGCCCTGGCGGGGGCCGGCCGGGGTGGTCGCGACGCCGCTACGTGCGGGCCGTCGATGCTGCGGGTGGGCTTCCCGGCCGGCCGCGCCGCGGTGGGCGGATCAGCCGATCTTGACGGTCTTGGAGACCGTGACCTGGTCGATGTCGCTGGTGCGCACCGTGACGTTCATCGTCCAGGTGCCGGCCAGCGGCAGCGTGAGGCCGTCCGTGCCCCAGTAGCCGCCCTTGTCGGTGAGCTCCGCGTCGAGCGGGCCGACCTTCTGCGCGGCCAGCGTGAAGGTCAGACGCAGTTCGGGGACGGTCGCGATGCCTCCGTCGGGACCCAGGATCACGGCCTGCACCGAGTTCTCGCCCACCCGGCCCGGCGTCAGCTCGATCTGCACCTTGCCGTGCCCGCCCGGCGTACCGACGTCGAAGGGGACCAATGTCGTCGACGACGTGGGCTGCCCGGGGGCCGTGGTCGAGGCCACCGCGGTCTCCTCGGCCGCCCGCCCCGGCTGGGTCCCGGTCAGCAGGGTGGTGATCACCAGGACGACGATGCCGACGGTGACCTCGGCGAGGACGGAGCGGCGCAGAGCCCGGCGGTACGCGGCAGGCTCACCGGAGCCCGAGCCGGATCCGGAACCTGACCCCGAGCCGGATCCGGAGCCTAGACCTGAGCCCGGCTCAGGGGTGGCGTCGGCCGGTACGTCCTCGGTGGCCACCGTCTCCGCGACGGCGGGACCGCCGACCGGTACAGCCACCCGTTCCGCCGGAACGGTCGCGGGAGCGGCGGTCTCCGCCATCACCAGCCGCCCCGTCCAGCGCCGCGAGTACGCCGCCCCCGCCAGCAGGAGCAGCACCCCGCACAGCTTGACGACGAGGATCCTGCCGTACGAAGTCGAGGTCAGGGCGTCCCACGAGCCGAGGCCGCGCCAGGACTGGTAGACGCCGGTGGCGACGAGGATGGCGACCGAGGCGAGGGCGAGCCGGGAGAAGCGGGTGACGACGGCCGTGGGGAGGGGCTCGTCCGGACGGTGCAGCGCGGTGAGCAGGGCGGTCAGGCCGCCGAGCCAGACCGCCATGGCGAGCAGGTGCAGCACGGCGGAGACCATCGCGGCGGGGACCTGGATCCCGGCGGACGCGTGCTCGGCGGCGGCCCAGGTGACCGTGAGAGCGAGGGCGAGCGTCCCGCCGAGCGCGAGGACACCGCGCGCCTGCCCGCGCTCGCGTACGCGCACGCGTTCGGGCAGGAAGGCGGCCGCCATCAGCAGCACCAGCCGGGCCACCAGGACCACCCCGGGCCTGCTCGTCAGCGTCTCGCGCAGGGCCGCCGGGTCGAAGGCCGAGGCGACCCCTGTGCCGCGCTCGTAGGGGCCGCGCAGCAGCAGCAGCGCGAGCGTCGACAGCAGCAGGGTCCACCAGCCGGCCTGCAGCAGGCGCCGCACGCTGCCCGGGTACCCGCAGGCCGGCACGAAGGCGCCCACGCCGATGAGCAGGGCCAGACCGCCGTACGCGACGTAGCGGGCGATGTCGTAGAGGGTGGCCGAGGCGGCGTCGGCGGCGGGTGCGGTGGGCACGGCGGCACTGGTCGCGGAGGGTTCGCCGATGGAGAAGGTGAAGGCGCCCGAGACCGGGTGGCTGTCCGCCGAGACGACCCGCCAGACCACGGTGAACGTGCCGGTGCCCAGTCCGCGCGGCAGCGTCACGCGTGCGGTGGAGGACCGGTCGCCCGCGTGGCCCGGCTTGCCCGTGTGGACACGCCGGTTCTCCGGGGTGAGCACGCGGAAGGAGTCGTCGAGGAGGCCGACGGATTCGCTGAACGTCAGCGTGACCTGCCGCGGGGCCGACTTCAGCACGCTGCCGTCCTGCGGATCGGAGCCCGTCAGCGCGGCGTGCGCGGACGCGCCGCCCACGCCGCCGAAGAGGACAAGGGCCAGGACCCCGATGATCAGGCTCACTCCCCGGACGATGCGCCGCCGGTCTCGCTGTCCGCTCACACGCCGTCTCCGTCTCACGCTTCCAGAGTCTTGGATACGTACGGACGAATCCGGCGGCGTACTCACCCGCCGCAGCGGGAGATTACTCCCCAAAGGCCGCCTTCCTGGTGAGGAAGGCGAGTCGGGCGCGCTTCTCGGGCAGGTACACGTCCGGAAGGTCGATTTCGGGCAGCACGACGGCCGGTCCCGGATCGAAGCCCTGCCGCTCGAAGCGGGCGATGGCCTTCCCGTTGCGCTCGTCGGGGTCGACGACGACCCGCTCGCGGTCCAGGCCGACCAGCACGTACGTGGTGAAGGCGACCAGCAGCGAAGAGGAGAAACCCGGGCGCGCGCCGGCCTGTCCGGGCGGCCCGATCAGCAGGTGGACTCCTATGTCGCCCGGCTCGACGTCGTAGCACTCGCTGACGCGGTCGGCCTCGGGCTCGTAGGTCTGGAAGAGCGCGACCGGTTCGCCGTCCTTGACCGCGAGGAAGGCGTGGTGCGTGTCGAGCGAGGCGAGATGCAGATACGTGTCCAGGACCTGCTGCTTCGTCAGCCCGTTCATCCCCCAGAACCCGGCCCGCTCCTGGGCCACCCAGGTGTGCACGATGTCGAGGTCCGCGTGCGGGTCGAGGGGCAGGATCCGGACGGTGCCGAAGCCGTCGACCAGCTGCTCGTGAACGGCCTCGCGGTCGCGCGCGTACGGCTCAGTCGTCATGGTTCTCCTTGGTCAGCTCGTTCCAGTCGGTGGCCACCGGGACCAGATCCCCCTTGAGCCACAAGGGGAGTTGGTCGCGGTGGTGGGCCGCGCCCGGGACGCCGTCGGCGCCGAGGGGAACCACCCAGAGGCTGTTGTCGCGGTCGGCGAGATCCCAGACGTAGCGGGCGGCGGGGCCTCGCGCGCTCAGGTCCGCCAGACCGGGCACCGCCGACGTGCACAGCACGCAGTCGTGGTCGCCGGAGAGCCGAGGGGCCCGGTACGAGGGGTCGGGGAGCGCGCGCCACGGGGCGAGCCGGTGGGTGTCACCCCAGGTGCCCGGCGTGCGGCCCGCCGCCACCTCCTCGACGGCGTCCCGCACCACGGCGTCGCGGTCGATGCCGTACAACTCCTTGGCCTTCAGCAGGTTTTCGAGGGCGAAGCCGACGCGCGGGGTGAGGGCGAGCCAGGGGAGGAAGACCTCCGGGTAGGCGGGCGGATCGGCCAGCACGGCCAGCGCGGGGTGCGCCGCGAGCCGCCGTACGACGGCGCCGCGCACCGCCGCGTACGCCGCCGCCTCGCTGCTGTCGGCGTCCATCCGCCGGTCCCAGCCCAGGAGTTCCGACCTGAGCGCGACCGCCTCGGGGCCGAGCCCCTCACCAAGGGCGGCCAGCCGGTCCAACAGGGCGGCGGCCGAGGCGAGATGGGTGTCCATGTGCACGGCGGCCATGTCCCGGGCGGACCAGATCCGCGACGCGTCGAGGAGCTGCCGGATGCGGGTGGCACGGTGCGGCGGGGCGAACTCGACGCCCAGCGGGGTCGCCGGGCCACGCTGGTTCGCCATCACGGCTACACCGTCCTCGAAGGATCCGTACGGCATCTCGTGCCAGCCTCGCCACTCGTGCCCGGGCTCCCAGGCGGCCACCACCCGCGTGCGGTTGTCCTCGCTCCGGACCGGGACCCGCCCCGCGACCCGGTGCAGCACTCCGCCCTCGGTGTCGGCGGCCTGGACGACGTTCACGGGCTCCGTCCAGCGGTCGAACGCCCGGTCCACGTCGGCGACTTCACGGGCCCTGAGCAGAGGCAGGAGCGCGCTGAAGCCGAGATCCTCGCTCACGCGAGGCGGGTAGCGCAGGCTGATGGACTCCTCCGCGCCCATTCCCCCGATGACCACAGGTCCGCGCGGGGTCTCCAACACCTCGACCTCGACGGCCCCGCCTCCGGCCACCTCCACGCTCTCCGTGTGGCGCGCCACGGGCCGCCACGCACCGTCCGGATCGAGGGCTTCGACGGCCTCGACGGACGACCCGGTCGGCCTCAGGCGCTCGCGGTACAGGTCCTGGTAGTCGGCCATCGCGTTGGTGATCGCCCAGGCGACCGTTCCGGTGTGGGCGAAGTGGGCGATGCCCGGGACGCCGGGGACGGCGAGCCCGACGACGTCGAACTCGGGGCAGCGCAGGCGGATCTGCTGATAGACACCGGGGTCCTCGATGAAGCGGTGCGGATCACCGGCGATGACGGCCTGCCCGGTGACGGTCCGTTCGCCGCTCACCAGCCACCCGTTGCTCCCCGAGGTGCCGGGCCCGTCCGTGGCGAACAGCTCGACCGCCTCCGCGCCCAGCAGCCGCACGACCTCCTCGCGCCACAGTTTGGCGGGGAACCCGGCGAACAGGATGTGCGTCCCGAGCCAGACGCCGAGCGGGCTCCAGGGCTCCCAGCGGCCGGGGGCGAGCCCGGTCGCGGCGAACTCCGGTGCGCGCCGGGCTCCTTCCGCCAGCCCCTCATTGACCCCCTGCACATACGAGACGACCCACGCGGCGGTCTCGGGGTCCCGTCTCTCCAGGGCGGCGAAGCAGCGTCTGGCCGTGTCGTCGAGCCGGGCCCGGCGTGCGAACCGGTCCCAGGCGACAGCCTCAGTGCCGAGGAACGCGGCCGAGGTGCCCTGCGATCGGTGCCGTTCGACCTCGAGCTGCCAGGCGCGGTCCAGGGCGGTGGTACGGCCCTGGGCGTGAGCGAGTTCCTGTGCGCTGTCCGCGCGCAGGTGCGGGATGCCCCAGGCGTCACGGTAGATCTCGACGGTCACGAACCATCCCCACTCTTCTCAGGTTAGCCTAACCTAACTCACATTCTGCGGGATCGTACGCGAGGGGTGAAGACGGCATGGGCCGCGGTCATGGCTGGGAGGGCGCGGTCCTCAAGCTGCTGCGCGCCAGGGATTTCACCTTCACGGTGACCGGCGCCGAGGACGTCACCCCGCACTACCGGCGGCTGCACCTCACCGACGGCGGCATGCTCGCGGCGACCGGGGTCCACCCGACCATGTGGGTACGCCTGTGGTTCGACGACGCGGGCAAACCGCGTCAGCGGGCGTTCACGCTCGTCGATCCCGACCCGGCGGCCGGGACCTTCGACCTGGAGTTCGCCCTGCACGAGGGGCGCGCCGGCGACTGGGCGCGGGCGGCCGCGCCCGGGGACACCATCGAGGCGACGGTCCACGGCACCGGCTTCGAGCGGCCCCGGCCCGACCCCTCGCGCGTCTTCGCGATCGCCGACCCGGCATCGCTTCCCGCCCTCAACTCCCTTCTCGACGCGCTGGATTCGGGACCGGCGACCATCTGGTTCGAGGGCACGCCGAGCGGCCTCCCCCTCCGCGTGGACCCGGCCCGGCACGAGGTGCGCCACGTGCCGCGGCTGCACTCCGGCGCGCACCTGGTCGAGGAAGTGCGCGCCGAACTGCCCGGACTGCTCAAGGCCGAGCCGGATCCATACGTCTGGATCGCCTGCGACACGACGACGACACGGGCACTGTCGTCGTACGTCCGCAAGGAAATGGCCGTTCCCCGGCAGCGGACGCATGCGCTGGGGTACTGGCGGGCGACGTAGCGGAACGTCCGGGCTCGGGCTCGGACTCACGTACGGACTTGGCGGACTTGCGTGCGGACCTGCGTGCGGAAGTGCACAGGGACTTGCTACGGACCTTGGCCCACGGAATTGCGCACGGACCTGCTACGGACCTTGCGTACGGAATTGCGCACGGACTCGCGTACGGCTTTCCAGGACCTCGTGAGTCGGGTGGGGGCGGGTGCCGTTCGACGGTCGCACGTCGCGCCCGGCTGCGCCCGGCAGGCGGTCGGGCGATCATCTACCCATGAACGTCACTCTTCACCTCGCCCAGGACCCCGAGGCCGACGAACTCCTCGGCCGCAGTCCGCTCGCCGCGCTGATCGGGATGCTGCTGGACCAGCAAGTGCCGATGGAGTGGGCGTTCAAGGGCCCGTCGACCATCGCCCAGCGGCTGGGCACGGACGACCTGGACGCGCACGAGATCGCGGCGAACGACCCCGAGGCCTTCGCCGCGCTCCTGTCGGAGAAGCCGGCCGTGCATCGCTACCCGGGATCGATGGCCAAGCGGATCCAGCAGCTGTGCCAGTACCTCGTCGAGCACTACGACGGGGACGCGAGCGCGATCTGGCAGGGTGTCGAAACCGGGCAGGAACTGCTGAAGCGGCTGGAGGCCCTGCCCGGGTTCGGCAAGCAGAAGGCGCAGATCTTCCTCGCGCTCCTCGGCAAGCAGTTCGACGTACACCCCAAGGGGTGGCGCGAGGCCGCGGGCGCCTATGGCGAGCCGAAGTCCTTCCGCTCGGTGGCGGACATCACCGGCCCGGAATCCCTGGCCAAGGTCCGCGCCCACAAACAGGAGATGAAGGCGGCGGCCAAGGCGGCGAAGGCCTCCGGCCGGTAGGCCCCGGGTGTTTTTCACCCCCGCCCGCCGACCCCGCCGTGTCCACCGCTCGGCTCATCCCAGTGGCGGGCGCCCCCGGGCCGTTCACAGCATGGGTCATGACCGAGCCACCGAGCGGCTCCCCCTGGGGCCCGGAGTACGACGACGACCGCCACGTGCACGCCGCGAAGGAGGCGCGCGCCCCCACGGTCGAGCCCGAGGGCCCCCTGCACTTCCTCTCTCGCGCCACCTGGCAGACCGTCCTGGTCGCCGGCATCGCCGCCCTGGTGCTCGGCGTCCTGGTGCTGATCTGGCCGGGCGCCTCGCTCCTCGTCGCGGGAGTGCTCTTCGGCCTCTATCTGATCTTCAGCGGCGTTCTGCAACTCGTCGCCGCCTTCGGCACCCACGCGGCGACGTCCCTCCGTGTGATGGCGTTCATCAGCGGCACGCTGTCCATCCTGCTGGGCCTCTTCTGCTTCCGGGGCGCGATGCAGTCGATCCTGCTGCTCGCCCTGTGGATCGGCATCGGCTGGCTGTTCCGCGGCATCACCCAGACCATCGCCGCCGCCTCCGACCCGAGCGTGCCGGCCCGCGGCTGGCAGGTCCTCCTCGGAATCGTCAGCTTCCTCGCCGGAATCGTGCTGATCGCGTCCCCGTTCGAGTCGGTCGCCGTCCTCACCGTCGTCGGCGGCTGCTGGCTCGTCGCGGTCGGCCTCGTCGAGATCATCATGGCGTTCCGGATCCGCTCCGGCGCCCGGGCCGTCCCCCACATCGTGTGACCGCTCCCCGACGCCGCCCGGCGTCCCCGGACGTCAACCCGGCGACCGCCGGGTACGCCAACAGGGCGGATCTCCCGGCAGACCCGATGAACCACCGGCCCCCGGTGGGGAGATGACGTCTTATGAGCCCCGCTCCGCGCCACCCGCACCCGCTGCGCCGGTGCGCGCGAGCGCGGGGAGGGGCTCCTTCGAGTGCCTGGCTGCGGATTCTCATCGTGCTCATCGTCGCGATGCTCGCCACGGGCGCACACCCCGAGGTGTTCGCCACGTCCGCCGCCACCACCACGGCCACCGCCGGATCGGGCACCGCCGAACACGACGTACTCGACACGGCCCTGCGACCGCCCACCCGCCAGGCACACCGTCCTCTCACCGCCCTGGGCCCCGACGCGGGCCACACCGAGCGGGAGGCGGGCCCCCGCCCCGTACGGGCACCCGCACCAAGCTCGTGCTCCCCCGCCCTGCACGCCCTGCGCTGCGTGGTCCTGCGCTGCTGACGGACCCGGCTTCCGGACCGGTCCCTCACCAGCGAACACAAGGACACCCCCCCATGCCCAACGACCCCTACGCGGTGCTGCGCGCCCTGCTGCGCGCGGAAGCCGTACGCAACGCACCGAAGCCGGACCACCGCCCCGAGCCGGACGGACAACCGTCCGACCGGCACCTGTCGGACGGACAACTTCCCGGCGGACCAGCGCCGATCACACCCATCAAGGAACACGGCCGCGACTGATCACGGAAGGCGACCGCTTCTTCCCCTTCACCGGGAGGGAGTGGTCGCCCCTCACACCGGACGGAGCGGGCGCCTACCGCCGGCGCCGCGCCGTCCCGAAGAGCGACCTGGTGATCTCCCGCCCGATCTGCGTGCCGACGGACCGGGCGAGCGACTTGAACAGGCCGCTGCCGACGACCTGCTCGACCATCGACTCCACGTGCCTGTCCTGCTTGGGGCGCCCCTTCGAGGGGGCGGGTGCGGCCGGCGGCGCCGCCTCCCGCGCCGTCAGCTTCTCGTACGCCGACTCCCGGTCGACCGCCTGCGCGTACCGCCCGTACAGCGGCGACCCCTTCACCGCCTGATCCAGCGCCTCCGCGTCGACCGGCCCCATCAGGGACCGCGGCGCCCGGAGCCGCGTCACCGCGACCGGCGTCGGCGCGCCCTTATCGCTCAGCACGGTGACGACGGCCTCCCCGGTGCCGAGCCCGGTGAGGAGCTCCTCCAGGTCGTACCCGGAGTCGGGGAAGGTCTTCACGGTAGCCTTCAGCGCCTTCTGGTCGTCCGGGGTGAAGGCCCGCAGCGCGTGCTGGACACGGTTGCCGAGCTGGCCGAGAACGTCGGCGGGTACGTCCTTCGGGGTCTGCGTCACGAAGAAGACGCCGACTCCTTTCGAGCGAATGAGCCGGACGGTCTGTGTGATGGAGTCCAGGAAGGCCTTCGAGGCGTCGTCGAAGAGCAGATGGGCCTCGTCGAAGAAGAACACGAGCTTGGGTCTGTCGCAGTCGCCGACCTCGGGAAGGTCGTGGAAGAGGTCGGCGAGCAGCCACATCAGGAAGGTCGAGAAGAGCTGCGGCTTGTCCTGCACCTCGGGGAGTTCGAGGACGGACACCACGCCGCGCCCCTCGGACGTCGTACGCAGCAGTTCGCCGGTGTCGAACTCCGGCTCCCCGAAGAACGGGCTCATGCCCTGCGCCTCGAAGGCGGTGAGGGAACGGAGGATCACGCCGGCCGTGGCGGTGGACAGTCCGCCGAGGCCCTTCAGCTCCTGCTTGCCCTCGTCCGAGGTCAGAAAGGCGACCACCGCACGCAGGTCCTTGAGGTCGACCAGTTCCAGGCCCTTCTGGTCGGCGTAGTGGAAGATCAGGCCGAGCGACTGCTCCTGGGTCCGATTGAGCTGGAGCACCTTGGACAGCAGCACCGGGCCGAAGCTGGTGACCGTGGCCCGTACGGGGATGCCGTCGCCCATGCCGCCGAGCGCGTAGAACTCGGCGGGGCACCCGGCGGGCGTCCACTTCTGGTGGACGTCCCGGGCGCGCTCCTGGACCCTGTCGTTCGACACGCCCGGCGCCGACACTCCCGACACATCGCCCTTGATGTCGGCGAGGAAGACGGGCACCCCCTGGGCCGACAGCTGCTCGGCGATCAGCTGGAGGGTCTTGGTCTTGCCGGTGCCGGTGGCGCCCGCGACCAGGCCGTGCCGGTTGAGCATCGGCAGCGGTATGCGGATCTGCACGTCGGGCAGGCACTGCCCGTCCCAGAGCAGGGCGCCGAGATCGAGAGCGGGGCCGGAGAAGGCATACCCGGAGGCGATCTCCAGGGCCTCCTGGGGGAGAGCGGGAGCGCTGCCGGCCTTCTCGGGAGCGATGGCGCAAGCCGTCTTGGGGGCGGTGGCCGGGGCCGACCGTGGATCGGTGACGGCAGGACCAGTCTCGCTGTCGCTCATATCAGGCCCCTGTTCCCGATTTGCGCGGATTTACGGCGTGAACGGCGTCTTTTCCAGCGTCGCACTCCGGCGCCATGGCTGCGCCCGGAAGGTCTTGACCGGTAGGCTTTCCGTGTGATCTTCAAGCGCATCGGAAACGGACGGCCGTACCCCGACCACGGCCGGGAAAGCACCCGGCAGTGGGCGGACGTCGCGCCGCGCCCGGTCCGCCTCGATCAGCTCGTGACGACCAAGGGCCAGCTCGACCTGGAAACACTGCTCGCCGAGGACTCGACGTTCTACGGCGACCTCTTCGCGCACGTCGTGAAGTGGCAGGGCGACCTGTACCTGGAGGACGGCCTGCACCGCGCCGTCCGCGCCGCGCTCCAGCAGCGCCAGGTCCTCCACGCACGTGTGCTCGAGCTCGACTGACAGGCCCGCTTTCCAAGGCTCGGTTCACCGAGCCTGACCCGGGGTTGGCCCTTTCGGGTTCTCCTGGGCGGTATCCAATGATCATCTAGTAGGCATTGCTGCCCGGGCGCACTACGCTGCGCCCATGAGCATGCTCACTCCCCCTGGCATGGGCGGCCAGTATCGGATCACGGGGGACAAGTACCCGCGGATGCGCCGACCCAAGGGGCGCCGGAGGCTCGTGTTCCTGGTCGTCGCCTCCGTCACCGCCCTAGGGCTGATCGGGTGGGGGACCCTGCAGCTCATCGACGTCTTCACGGGCGGCGGCGACAAGGCCACGGCGGCGGGCTCCAAGGGGAACTGCCCGTCCAAGGCCGGCCCGTCGGCCGAGGCATCCACGGCGTCCACAGCGACCACCGCCCTGCCCGAGCCCGGCCAGATCACGGTGAACGTCCTGAACGCCACGCCCCGCAGCGGGCTCGCCAAGGCGACCGCGGACGAGCTGAAGAAGCGCGGCTTCAAGATCGGCGATGTGGGCAACGCGACGGCCGCGTACGACAAGAAGGTGGACGGCGCCGGGATGCTGCTCGGCGCGAAGGCGGCCTACGCGGCCGCCCTCCCCGTCCTCAACACGCAGCTCGCCGGCGCCGAACTGAAGACCGACGGCCGCGAGAAGGCCGACGAGGTCGACCTCATCATCGGCACCGGTTTCAAGTCGCTGACGAAGAAGGAGGACGCCGACAGGGCCCTGGCCGTCCTGGCCAAGCCCCGGTCAACGCCCTCCACCTCGCAGAAGAGCTGCTGAAAGCCTCGTCCTGGGAGTTTCGTAGACCGTCCTCGTAAAGGGGCTACTCGGCAGCCCCGTACATCCGGTCCCCCGCGTCTCCGAGGCCCGGCACGATGTAGCCGTGCTCGTTGAGGCGCTCGTCGACCGAGGCCGTGACGACGGTGACCGGCGTGCCCGCCAGTTCACGCTCCATGACCTCGACGCCCTCGGGTGCGGCGAGGAGGACCACGGCGGTGACGTCGTCGGCGCCGCGCTTGATCAGCTCCTGGATCGCCGCGACGAGCGTGCCGCCGGTGGCCAGCATCGGGTCGAGAACGTACACCTGGCGCCCGGAGAGGTCGTCCGGCATGCGGGTGGCGTACGTGGAGGCCTGGAGCGTCTCCTCGTTGCGCACCATGCCCAGGAAGCCCACCTCGGCGGTCGGCAGCAGCCGGACCATGCCGTCGAGCATGCCGAGACCCGCCCGCAGGATCGGCACGACGAGGGGGCGCGGGTGGGAGAGCTTGACACCCGTGGTCGAGGCGACCGGGGTCACGAGGTCGACCTGCTCCGTGCGCACGTCCCGCGTGGCCTCGTAGGCGAGCAGGGTGACCAGCTCGTCGGCGAGGCGCCGGAAGGTCGCGGAGTCGGTGCGCCGGTCGCGCAGGGTGGTGAGCTTATGGGCGACCAGGGGGTGGTCGACGACGTGGAGACGCATGTCGACAACAGTAGCCGGGCCCGGGGTGCCCGCCACTGCCCCGCCCGCTTCGGACAAAAACCCTTGCCCCGCGCGACGCCGCCCGTCAAGCACCCGCCCGCTCAGTCACCCGAATGCTGGCATCAAACCGTCCGGCAGAGGGAAAGTGGGAGGGACGGACCTGGGGTGGTGGCCTATGCGGAACCAGGAAGAGGAGTCCCCCGAGCAGGTGGAGACCGACGCCGAGCGCAGGAGGCGCCGCGCCCAGTTCCTGCGGGAACTGACCGAGGCACGCGAGCTGCGCGACCGGGTCCAGCCCCGCCGCGCCAAGGCCGCCCGACTGCGCCACGCCATGCGCATGCGCACCTTCCGCTGGTAGCGCGCCCGCCCGGACCGACGGCGCACACGCCCCGAGCCGGTGCCCCGCCCGTACCAACCCGATCCCCCACCCGTGCCGCGCGAGCCCGTGTCTGGGCCGGGAGGTGCGTACGAGGCGCCGACAGCCGCGTACGATCCGCTGTTAGCGATCAAAAGAGGCAGACACAGCAGGCCGAAGACGTCCCCTGAACGCTCTGTTTCTGCCACGATTCCGAGTGGGTGGGGCTCGGAGAAACACTCCCCGCCCACAGCCTCCGCCGGGGGGACCCCCAACCGGCACGCCTATGACCAGTGGGAGAGTCACGGTGTACTTCGCCGCACTGCTCGCGCGCACCGAAGACGGGTGGGAAGCGAGCGACACAGAGCTCGACGATGTGGAGACCCTGTCGGATCTGACCGACCTGGCCCGTGAAGCCTCGGACGAGGACACGGTGCTCGTGCTCATCGAGCAGGAGGACGCGTGGTTCGGCGTCGTCCGCGTGGACGGCGAGGAGGACCCTCGTATCTACGTCTCGGACGCCGCCGCGGCTGCCCGCAGCTCGTACGGCGAGATCCTGCTCACGGACGAACTACTAGGACGGGAGCCCGGCGACGACGACGCCGACCTGGACTCCCTCGACCTGGACGGCACGGAGGACGGTGAACCCGAGGACTCCGACGAGGACGAGGAGGAGGAGACCGCGTCCGACGAGGCCGTTTCGCACAGCCCCGTCGGGGACCGCGACATCCTCGCGGACCTCGGAGTGAGCGAGAAGGAACTGCTCGCCCTGGACGAAGGCGACGCGCTCAGCACGATCGCCGACGCCCTGGGAGCGGCGGAGGTCCTGGAGACCGTCCGCTAGGGCCTGGAAGTCTCCGGGGAGCTTCCGCGAGTCCCTGGAGATCTCTCACCAGGCCCTGAAGACCTTCCGCTAGGTTCCCCGGGTGAGCACGACCGAGGAAACTCCACAGCCCGATCCTGCCGATCCGGTACGCGACCGCTGGCGGGCCGCGATGCGGCTCGCCCTGGACGAGGCCCACCTGGCCGTCCGGGGCGGGGATGTTCCCGTCGGCGCCGTCGTGCTGTCCGCGGACGGTACGACGGTGCTCGCGACCGGGCACAACGAGCGCGAGGCCACCGGCGATCCGACGGCCCACGCCGAGGTTCTCGCGCTGCGCCGGGCCGCCGCAGAGGTCGGTGAGTGGCGGCTGACGGGCTGCACGCTCGTCGTCACCCTGGAGCCCTGCACGATGTGCGCGGGTGCGCTCGTGCAGTCCCGGGTGGACCGGGTCGTCTACGGCGCCCGCGACGACAAGGCGGGCGCGGCCGGCTCCCTCTGGGACCTCGTACGCGACCGGCGGCTCAACCACCGGCCCGAGGTGATCGAGGGTGTCCTCGCCGGCGAGTGCGCGAGCCTGCTCACCGACTTCTTCCGCGACCGCTGATCATCGGGGCTGTTTCCGCGACCGCTGATCGTCGCCGCTGATCACCGGAGCTGCTTCCACGGCCGCTGATCGTTGATCATCCGGGTCACCGAAACGGATTTCAGACCACGGCCCACCTTGGGGTAGGGTCTCCCTCGGTAGCGTGTCCGAGCGGCCGAAGGAGCTCGCCTCGAAAGCGAGTGTGGCGCAAGTCACCGAGGGTTCAAATCCCTCCGCTACCGCTTGAGAAGGGCCCCGTCGAGAGACGGGGCCCTTTGTGCGTCCGGCAGTCGCGCGAGTGCGCGCGAACAGTCGCCCGGGTGCACACGAAAGCCCCGGCGCCGCTCGCGCCGGGGCTTTCGCGCACCCGATCCCGGGGGCTCCCGCACCCCATCAGGACGGGGGAGGCGGCATCGAGGGGGACAAGCCGCTTCCCCCGATGGAGAAGGACCCACAAGTCCGCGCCGCTGTCTGGGGGAAGCCTGCGGCGGGGACCCCGCAGTGGGATCCGTCCCGGCCCAGCGGATTCCTGCCGATTCCGCCGGGCTCACCATCCATCCTGGGCCCGACGGCGCCCGGATCGGCCCGGCAAAAGGCCTCGACCAGCGGGCCGTTGGTCCTTAAAAGCGGCGTGAAGGTTACACTCACCGCCGGCAACAGGGGGCCCACCGGGCGCAACAGTCACAGGGAGGCCGCGATGGCGGTGAATTCGAAGAAGATCGCCGTCTACGTGCTCGTGGTCTTCGCGCTCTACGTGATCATCACGGATCCGGCCAAGGCTGCTGATTACGTCCAGATAGGGTTCGAAGGCATATCGAACGCCGCTCAGGCCATCGGAGACTTCATGACCTGGGTCGCCGACGGAGCCAAGAACTGAGCCGGAACCCAGCCGGCGCAGAGCCCGAACCGAGCCGGCGCCGTGCCCGAAGCGAGCCGGCGCCGAGCCGACGGGGCAGAGACAAGAACCGCACCACCAGGGAGTGTCCGTGATCCGCCATCTGGTCCTCTTCAAGCTCAACGAGGGTGTCGAGCGCGACGACCCGCGTGTGGTCGAGGGCGTGGCCGCCTTCCGCACGCTCGGCGACCGGATCCCCGAGCTGCGCTTCTGGGAATGCGGCTGGAACATCACCGACCGGCCCATCGCGTACGACTTCGCGATCAACTCCGCCGTCGACGACACCGACGCCCTGAAGCGGTACTTGGAGCACCCGGCGCACCAGGCGGGCGTCGCACTGTGGCGGGAGTTCGCGACCTGGGTGATCGCCGACTATCCGTTCTGACCCTTCCGGGCCGCACCGTTTCGAAGCCTCTGGCCGCCACCGGCCAGGGGTTTTTTGTGCCTTACACCCCAACTCTCCCTCAACACGGTGTTATGCGGTGCTTGCACACAGTGCACATGTCTTGTGATGCTATGACCGCTTTTGACGGATGAGTTGATCACGGATGAGTTGACGGATCCCAGAGGTGGAGTTGACCGTGCCGGCCAGTACTGCGCCTCAAGCACCGCCACACGAAGTCGCACCGGCAGTCGCACGGGACGTCGTGCAGGAAGTCGCGCCGGAGCAGGCCTCGCCCGAACGCCGCCGCGGTGCCGAAACCCGGGCCCTCACCCAGGTGCTCTTCGGTCAGCTCAAGACGCTGGAGCCGGGCACCCCCGAGCACAACCGCGTACGCGGGGCCCTCATCGAGGCCAACCTCCCGCTCGTCCGGTACGCGGCCGCCCGCTTCCGCAGCCGCAACGAGCCCATGGAGGACGTCGTCCAGGTCGGGACCATCGGACTGATCAACGCCATCGACCGCTTCGACCCCGACCGGGGTGTGCAGTTCCCGACCTTCGCGATGCCGACCGTGGTCGGGGAGATCAAGCGGTACTTCCGGGACAACGTCCGCACCGTCCACGTACCGCGCCGGCTGCACGAGCTGTGGGTGCAGGTGAACAGCGCGACCGAGGACCTGACGACCGCCTTCGGGCGCTCGCCGACGACCGCCGAGATCGCCGAGCGGCTGCGTATCGGCGAGGACGAGGTGCTGTCCTGCATCGAGGCGGGCCGCTCGTACCACGCGACATCCCTCGAAGCGGCCCAGGAGGGCGACGGGCTGCCGGGACTGCTCGACCGGCTCGGTTACGAGGACCCGGCACTCGACGGGGTCGAACATCGCGACCTCGTACGGCATCTGCTCGTACAACTGCCCGAGCGCGAACAGCGGATCCTTCTCCTGCGCTACTACAGCAATTTGACGCAGTCACAGATCAGCGCGGAACTGGGAGTCTCCCAGATGCATGTGTCAAGGCTGCTCGCCCGCAGTTTCGCGCGTCTTCGATCCGCAAACAGGATCGAGGCGTAACCGCTGAGAGCGAATCGCTCAGCGGCGCCTTTTCCGACAGTTCAGTACTGAAAAACCGTCAGACCCCCTCTTTCCAGGGCCGATTCACCCCCTCCATGTCGACATGTCACTACAGCGTGTTGCCGACATGTGACATTCTTCCGGAAGCGCGTTTGCCGCGGCCTCGCCTCCGGTATTCAGGTGGAGGCTGCGTTCCTCCGACGGGAGCGACTGCCGCGACCGTCCGCGACCCAAAGGGGGTGGCATGTCCGCAGACCAGGGCAGCTCGAAGGTGCTCACGCTCATGAAGAGCGAGTCCGCGCCCGACGCGCTTCACGATGTCCCGGCCCTTCCGGCCCCCGACGCCGTCCCGGCCTCTCCGGCCCCCGAAGCCGTCCTCCCGGCCCCCGAATCCTCGGGCGCCATCGACACCCGCACCCTGTCCCGCTCCCTGTTCCTGCGGCTGGCCGCACTCGGCGAGAACAGCCCGGAGCGCGCCTACGTCCGGGACACGCTCATCGAGCTCAATCTCCCGCTCGTCCGGTACGCGGCCGCGCGCTTCCGCTCCCGCAACGAGCCGATGGAGGACATCGTCCAAGTGGGCACGATCGGCCTGATCAAGGCGATCGACCGCTTCGACTGCGAACGCGGCGTGGAGTTCCCGACGTTCGCGATGCCGACGGTCGTCGGCGAGATCAAGCGGTTCTTCCGCGACACCTCGTGGTCGGTGCGCGTGCCGCGCCGCCTCCAGGAGCTGCGGCTGGCCCTCACCAAGGCCAGCGACGAGCTCTCGCAGAAGCTGGACCGCTCCCCCACGGTCGGCGAACTCGCCGCGGTCCTGGGCGTGTCCGAGGAGGACGTCGTCGACGGCCTCGCCGTCGGTAACGCGTACACGGCCTCGTCCCTCGACTCCCCCGCCCCCGAGGACGACGGCGGCGAGGGCTCCCTCGCGGACCGCCTCGGCTACGAGGACACGGCCCTGGAGGGCGTCGAGTACCGCGAGTCCCTCAAGCCGCTGCTCGCCAAGCTGCCGCCCCGCGAGCGCCGGATCATCATGCTCCGCTTCTTCGCGAACATGACCCAGTCGCAGATCGGCGAGGAGGTCGGCATCTCCCAGATGCACGTCTCCCGGCTGCTGACCCGCACGCTCGCGCAGCTGCGGGAAGGGCTCATCTCCGACTGACCGCCCCACGCAGGCTTCATAATTGACGGGGCGTCAGCCACACTGGCGCGATGCGTCGAGAGTCGATACGTGGTCGCCGAGGTGCCCTTGTGGGTGCCTCGGCGGCTGTGCTGTGTCTGGGTGGCGTGCTGGCCGCGTGCGGGGGTGGCGGGGGTGGCGACGGGTACGTCGCCGTCGGGGCCGCGGGGGGTTCGCCCGGGGGACCTGGGGCGGTGGTGGCCCCCTCGGGAGACGTGTCACTGATGCCGCTCGAGGGCGGGGGTGACGCGGCCCTCGACTCCAAGGGAACGGACGCTTCCGGGAGTTCGGGCTCCGGGGAGACGGCCTCAGGTCCCGGCTCCGAATCCGGTCCGGCCTCCCGAGAGACGACTTCGGGCTCCGGCGATCCGGCCGACGGAAGCGGTACGTCGACGTACCCGTCCGGTGACGGCAACTCCGGGCCCACGAGCGGGGGTTCGAACGGTGGTCCAGGCGGGACTTCGGGGCACGCGTCCGCGACGCCGACCCCGACGGCGTCAGGGTCCACGGCGAGCCCCGGGCCCGCTGTGCTCAGCGTGGGCACCCCCTCGCGCGAGGCCACCGATCAGCGGTGGTGCGAGAAGGTGACCGTCTCGTTCCGCAACACGGGTGGTACGGCCGTGCGTTCGGGCACGGTGACCTTCGGGACGCACATCATCGGAGCGCTCGGGATCGACTGGGCGACGATCGAGTCCACCGAAGACCTTCCCGCGCCGATCACCGCCGGCACGAAGAAGGACAAGACCTGGACGGTGTGCGTCGACGCGTGGCGCGTGCCGCTGGGCATGCACATCGAGACGCGGGACGTATCCGTCCGGTGGAAGTAGGGCTTCGCCCCGCACTCAGAGCCGTACGACTTCGCTCCGCCGTGGCCACTTGAGCGCGAGCCGAGCCACTCGCCGGGCTTACTTGAGCGCGAGCCAAGCCACCGCGGCCACGACCAACACGGCGACGACGACGCCGACGATCAGGCCGATACGGGGCCCCGCGGGGGCGGCCGCCTGCTGCTGCTGTCGGCCCTGGGGGGCCTCGTCCACGAACGCACGGAACATCTGGGTGCTACCCGCGGGGTCGTAGTTGCCCTCGGGGCCCTGGGTGTTTGCCATGGAGCAGGACACTAGCGAATGCGCAGGGACTGCCCAAGTGCGGGGGCCACCGGGACTCGGTGATCCTGGCCGCGGCTTTCCAGCGATCTCCCCGCCAGACCGCCCCTCCCACCTGCAAGTTTACGTTTACCAATGCTTGCCTTTGCCAAGTTTTTAGCCCTGCATGCCCTTTTTAGTTTGCCTGCGGCAACCAACTTATTTATGGTTGCCCTAAGCAACGAATACGGGAGGTGTGTGATGGCCGAGCAGGCGCAGTACGAGGAGCTGGCTCGTCAGCTCAGCGCCATCGGTGCCGTGAAGCGGGACATGGGGCGGATCCTGCCGCCCGACTGCCCCGGAGGCTCCGCTGCCGTGCTGACGCTGCTCGGCCGGTACGGCGAGATGCGGATGAGCAGGCTCGCCGAGTTGCTCTCCGTGGACATGTCCGTGACCAGCCGCCATGTCGCGCACGTCGCGGACCGGGGCTGGATCGAACGGTCCCCCGACCCGGCCGACAAGCGCTCACGCATCCTGCACCTGACCGCCGCGGGCCAGGAGCAGCTCGACGAGCTCTCCCGGCGCACGACGCGGCTCCTCGCCGACCGGCTGAGCGACTGGTCCGACCACGAGGTCGGGCTGCTCATCGCGCTCATGGGCCGGCTGCGGGAGAGCTTCGGCGACTGCCGTGCCACACCGCGGCCGCCCCACCCGCACCCGTATGCGACAGCGCATCCCGAACTGACCACCCGTACACCCGCTTAAGCACGTAAGAAAAGGAAGCCCATGGCAACGACCACACCAGCCGGTGTGCGGGGCTCTCACGCCAAGCACGGAGGCGCCGCCGACGGCGCTCCGATGACGCACCGGCAGATCATGGAGGCGCTCTCCGGGCTGCTGCTCGGCATGTTCGTCGCGATCCTGTCGTCGACGATCGTCTCCAACGCGCTCCCCAAGATCATCGGCGACCTGGGCGGCGGCCAGTCCGCCTACACCTGGGTCGTCACCGCCTCGCTGCTCGCCATGACGGCGACCACACCCCTGTGGGGCAAGCTCTCCGACCTGTACAGCAAGAAGGCGCTCGTACAGATAGCCCTGATCATCTACGTCCTGGGATCCGCTGCCGCGGGTCTGTCGCACAACGCCGGCATGCTCATCGCCTGCCGTGTCGTGCAGGGCGTCGGCGTCGGCGGTCTGTCCGCCCTCGCGCAGATCGTGATGGCTGCGATGATCTCCCCGCGTGAGCGTGGGCGCTACTCCGGCTACCTCGGTGCGACGTTCGCCGTCGCAACCGTCGGCGGCCCGCTGCTCGGCGGTGTCATCACCGACACGAGCTGGCTCGGCTGGCGCTGGTGCTTCTACGTCGGTGTGCCGTTCGCGGTCATCGCGCTGATCGTGCTGCAGAAGACCCTGCACCTGCCCGTGGTGAAGCGGGATGTGAAGGTCGACTGGGGCGGCGCGTTCTTCATCTCCGCCGCGGTCTCCCTGCTGCTCCTGTGGGTCACCTTCGCCGGTGACAAGTACGACTGGATCTCGTGGCAGACGTACGCGATGGTCGGCGGCGCGGTCGTCCTCGGGCTGCTGTTCATCCTGGTCGAGTCCAAGGCGAGCGAGCCGATCATCCCGCTGCGGCTGTTCCGCAACCGCACCATCACCCTCTCCTCTCTCGCGTCGCTCTTCGTGGGTGTCGCGATGTTCACCGGCACGGTCTTCTTCAGCCAGTACTTCCAGCTGGCCCGCGACAAGTCCCCGACGATGTCGGGCGTCATGACGATCCCGATGATCGGCGGCCTGTTCATCTCCTCCACGGTCTCCGGCCAGATCATCACCAAGACCGGCCGGTGGAAGTACTGGCTGGTCGCCGGTGGCGCCCTGGTGACCGCGGGCCTGGGCCTGCTCGGCACGATCCGCTACGACACGACGTACTGGCACATCGCGATCTTCATGGCGCTGCTGGGCCTCGGCATCGGCATGATGATGCAGAACCTGGTGCTGTCCACACAGAACCAGGTGGCCCCGTCCGACCTCGGCGCGGCCAGCTCCACGGTGACGTTCTTCCGTTCCCTCGGCGGTGCGATCGGCGTCTCCGCGCTCGGCGCGGTCATGGCCAACCGGATCACCGACTACGTCAAGGACGGTCTGACCGACCTCGGCCCCAAGTACGCCAAGCTGGCGTCCGGTTCCAGCTCCAGCAGCATCCCGGACATGGACAAGCTGCCCAAGCCGCTGCGCACCGTGATGGAGAGCGCGTACGGCCACGGCATCGCGGACGTCTTCCTGATCGCCGCCGGCATGGCGCTGATCGCCTTCCTCATCGTGCTGTTCATCAAGGAGGTGCCGCTGCGCACCTCGGGCGCGCTGGCCCAGGCCGCGGAGGCCAAGGCGGAGGTCGCTGCTCCGGCCGCTGCCGAGACCCCGGCCGCCGTCGAGGAGAGGGTCCCGAGCTGGGCCGTCGCCGTCACCGAGACGGGCCCCCAGGGAACGCAACCGTTGGCGGCAGCCGCCACGGCGACGAAGGAGAGCGGCCCGATGCCCTTGTCCGGCGGAATCCCGGTACGCGGTTACGTCCGCGGCGCGGAGAGCGCGCCCGTGCCGCAGGCCGCGGTCACGCTGATCTCGCTCGCGGGACGGCAGCTGGGCCGCTCGGTCGCGCAGGCCGACGGTTCCTACGCGGTGGACGCGCCCGGCGTCGGGTCGTACGTCCTGATCGCCTCCGCCGACGGCTTCCAGCCGCAGGCCTCGACGATCGTCGTGAACGACGAGCCGGTCGCGTACGACATCCTGCTGAGCGGCACGAGCGGGCTGAGCGGTGTCGTCCGGGCCGCCGCCTTCGGCACCCCGGTCAAGGACGCCATGGTCATCGTGACCGACGTCCGCGGTGACGTGCTGGCCACCGGGACCACCGGTGAGCAGGGCGAATTCACCTTCGCCGAACTGGTGCCGGGTGTCATGACGGTCGCGGTGAACGCCGCGGGCCACCGGCCGCGGGCCCTGCCCGTCGAGGTCGGCGGCGCCGGAGTCACCCGCATCGAGGTCGAACTCGACTCGGGCGCCCAGGTCCAGGGTGTCGTACGGGCACCGTACGGCCCCCTCGCGGACGCCCGCGTGACGCTGGTGGACGCGGCGGGCAACGTGATCGGCACGGCCAGGACCGGCACGGACGGCGCGTACGCCTTCACCGACCTGGACACCGGCGAGTACACGGTCATCGCGACGGGCTACCCGCCGGTGGCGACGGCCCTGACCGTGGGCGGCCGCGGAGTCGACGACCACGACATCGACCTCGCCCACCCCGGCGAGTAGTCCGAGCCCCGGCCCGTGGGGACGCGCGCACTCTGAGCGGAGGTGCGCCCCCCACGGGCCGGTTTCATTGCGACCAATTTTTCATGCATTGCAGGGAGAAAACGGGATGGGACTGACCGCACGCATCCGCACGCGGGACGGGTGGGCCGTGTCGCACGCGGTCGTCACGGTGACCGACATGACCGGTACACAGGTGGTGCGCGCCGAGGCGGACAACGAAGGAGCCGTGCACGACACGACCGCCCTCGCGCCCGGCGCGTACACCGTGATCGTCACCGCGGTCGGGTACGCCCCCGCCGCGTCCAGCGCGATCGTCACGGCGAGCGGCCGGGCCGAGGTCGGCAACGTGACCCTCGCCCGCCAGGGCGGCACCGAGCTTCCACCGCCCGGCCCCTGGACCATCGACCCGGCGCACTCCTCCGTGGGTGCGGTCGCCCAGCACCTGGGCATCTCCAGCGTGCACGGCCGCTTCACGGACTTCGCGGGCTCGATCGAGATCGCCCCCGACGAGGTGGCCAAGTCCCGCGTGGAGGCGGTGATCCAGGCCGCCTCCATCGACACCGGCAACGGCATGCGCGACGGGCACCTGAAGTCCCCGGATTTCCTGGACGTCGGCACTTACCCGCAGATCACGTACCGCTCGACGGGGCTGGCCCCGGCCGGTTCGGACCGCTGGACGGTCCATGGCGAGCTGACGATGCACGGGGTGGTGCGGCCGGTCGACCTGGACCTGGCCTACCTCGGCACCGGCGCCGACCCTTGGGGCGGCACCCGCGCCGCGTTCCGCGCGACCGCCGAACTCCACCGCGAGGACTTCGCCATGAACTACAACCAGGTCGTCCAGGCTGGCATCTCGGCCATCGGTACGACATTGAAGGTGGAGCTGGACATTCAGGCGGTGCAGGGGGAATCGCTGCCGCAGGCGTGAGCGTAGGCACGGCAGGGTCAGCCTGGGCGGGCCACTGTGCCCCTAGGCTGCACCCATGGCACCGAACATCGCGACGAACACCTCCGTATCCCGCGACGAACTGCTGGACTTCGTACGCCCCCGCCACCGCGCCATCCTCCTCACCCGCCGGGCCGACGGCAGCCCCCAGGGCTCGCCCCTGACCTGCGGAGTCGACGACTCGGGGCGCATCGTGGTCTCGACCTACCCCGAGCGCGCCAAGACCCGCAACGCCAAGCGGGACGAGCGTGTCAGCCTGATCGTGCTGAGCGACGAGTGGAACGGGCCGTGGGTCCAGATCGACGGCACGGCGGAGGTCGTCGACTCCCCCGACTCGGTCGAGCCGCTCGTCGAGTACTACCGCAATATCGCCGGCGAGCACCCGAACTGGGACGAGTACCGCGAGGCGATGCTCAAGCAGGGCAAGTCGATCATCCGGGTCACCCCGGAGCGGTGGGGGCCGGTGGCGACCGGGGGCTTCCCGGCGCGGCTCGCTCCGCAGGAGTAGGAGCGGCTTCTTCGCCCCCTCCGCCCCTGCCCGGTCCCGTACTTGGGGGCTGAGCCCCCAGGACCCCCCTTGCGTTGTTCTGTCGGGGCGGGCCGGTGGGTTGTCCGCGCAGTTCCCCGCGCCCCTTTTGGGGGCGGGGGGGGCGAAGAAGGCCGTCCCTCAGCCGCGCTGGACCATCGTCTCGATGCCCGCGATGAGCATCTCCAGGGCGAAGGCGAAGTCCCGCTCGCGCATCTCCTCGACCGTGTCGCCCCCGCGCGCCTCCATCAGATCCGCCGCGCTCTCGAGGTTCGCAGCGAACTGCGGCTGTTCGCTGATGGTGCTCATGGCCTGGCGGAAGTACTCGTCCTGGGACATGCCCGCGGAGGCGCACCGCTGCACGAAGTGCCCCTCGATCGTGCCGAAGCCGTACACGAACTGGAAGACGGCGGAGAGCGCGCCCATCTGGCCGTGCGGCGGCAGCCCCGTGTTGCCGACCACCTGCTGCACACGGAGCGAGAAGGCCATGGAGTGCGGGCCGATGTTGAGGAAGTTGCCGATGAGCGGGGACACCCAGGGGTGGCGCACCAGCAGGGCCCGGTAGCCGACGGCGAGGGAGCGCAGCTGATCGCGCCAGTCCTCGCCGGACTCGGGATCCGGCAGCTCCAGTTCGCCGAAGACCGCGTCGAGGGCCAGTTCGAGCAGATCGTCCTTGGTGTCGACGTACCAGTACACGGACATCGCGGTGACGTTCAATTCGGCGGCCAGCCGGCGCATGGAGAACTTGGCCAGCCCCTCCGCGTCCAGCAGCCGCACCGTGACCTCGGTGATCCGCTCCCGGTCGAGTCCCGACGGCTGGCCGCCACCACGGGCCGCACCGCCCCGGTGGGCCTTGCCCTCCAGCCAGACACTGGTCCGCGCCGGACGCTTGGCCCTGTCGGCTGCCCTCACCATGGCGCACCTTCCTCGGAAATCGGACTGCGGGGCGGGCCGGAATTCCCCGGTCCGCCTCCCTGATGATGCTAAGCGGGCGTTACGCGGAAACCGCCATCGCGGAGTCTGCCCTCTCCGCCCGCCGCAGCAACGCCGCCGCGACCAGTCCACCGAGTAGCACCGCCACCGCACCCACCGACTGGCTGCTCTCCAGGCCCGACGAGAACGCGTCGGTGATCCGTCCCCGCTCCTCGTCCGAGCCGGCCGAGGCGAGCGCGGCGGGAAGCGAGCTCGCCGCCACCGGAATCAGTGCCGCGAACCGGGAGTTGAGGACGGCACCGAGGACCGCTACGCCCAGCCCGTTGCCGAACTCGGCGAGCGTGCCGTTGATGCCCGCGCCGACGCCCGCCTTCTCCCGCGGGGTCGCGCTCATGATGGCGTGCGCCACGGCGGGGTTGGCCATGGCGCACCCCGCGCCGATCAGCAGCAGGCCGAGCAGCGTGCCGCCGTACCCATGCGTCGCGCTGTCGGAGAGTGTCGCGATGGACACCAGCCCCGCCGACATCAGCATCATGCCGAGCGCGATCGACGCCGGCGAGCCGAGCCTCGCCGTCCACTTCGCCGACAGGCCGGAGAAGTTCAGCGCCACGACCGACAGCGCGAGCGGCGCCGCGCGCAGTCCGGCCCCCAACGGGCCGCACCCGAGGACGAATTGGAGGTGCCGGGCGAGGAGGAACAGCGCACCGCCCATACCGAAGGTGATGAGCACCGCACCCGCGACCGCTCCCGTGAAACGCCGGTCCCGGAAGCAGTGCAGGTCGGGCATCGGGTACGGAATCCGGCTCTCCCAGTAGGCGAACGCGGCCGGCACCGCCACGGCGACCCCCGCCGTGACCAGCACCCGTCCCGACGTCCACCCGTGCTCGGGGCCCGAGATGATCGCGTACACGAGCGCGGTCATACCGATGGTGGAGAGCAGCGCGCCGAGGAGATCCGGGCGGTCACCTCGCCCCGGGGGTCCGGGGGTTGCCCCCCGGGAAAACGCAGCCTTCGACTCCGGTACGAGGGCCATCACCGCGCCCAGCCCCAGCGCCGCCACCGGCAGATTGACCAGGAAGATCGCGCCCCACCAGAAGTGGTTCAGCATGAAGCCGCCGAGGAGGGGGCCTGCGGCGAACCCGAGCGCGTTCACGGCGCTCCAGATGCCGATCGCCTTCGGGTGCTCGTCGGGCGTGAAGATCTGCGTCGCGACGGCGAGGATCGTGGTGAGCAGCAGCGCTCCGCCCACGCCCATGCCCGCCGGGCATGCTGTACACCGCAGAACAGTTCCCATACGGCGCACAACGCGATATTCGGCACCGTACGAAAGCGGCATGCGGCACCGTACGAAAAGGGCGGTGGCCCGGAGCGGGATCGCCCCGGGCCACCGCCCTGTGGAAGGAACCGTCAGCTGCTGCTCGTCGGCTGCGTCAGGTCGTAGAAGGTGGCTGAACCGACTGTCACCTTCTTGAAGTTGGCCGTGACCCACGAGCCGATCTGCGAGGAGGTGCCGGAGTTGCCGCCACCGCCCATGCCGCCGCCCGAGATGAAGTAGTGGATCCTGCCGTCCTCCACGTACTTCTTGAACTGGGCCAGTGTCGGGGACGGGTCGGTGCCGTTGAAGCCGCCGATCGCCATCACCGGCTTGCCGGTGGCGAGCTGATAGCTCGCGGAGTTCTGAGAACCGATGGCCGCGGCAGCCCAGGTGTAGTCCTCGGCGTTCGTCTCCAGCAGCTTCTTGGCCGCGGAGCCGACACTCGCGCCGTTGAGCAGACCGCCCACGCCGCCACCGCCCATGCCGCCCTCGCCCATCGCGCCACCGCCGGGCATGCCACCCTGCTGGTTCTGGCCCTGGGTGTTGCCGTTGCCCTGCTGGTTCTGACCGGGGAAACCGCCGGTACCGCCGGTCGGGGGCTGGCCCATGCCGCCACCCTGCTGGGTGTTGCCGTTGCCGTTCTGCTGGTTCTGGCCGCCACCGGGGAAGCCACCCCGCATGCCACCGCCGCCGGGACCGCCACCTCGGCCGCCCATCATGCTCGCGCCCGCGGGACCGGCCGTCACGATGGAGCCGGTGTGCCCGGTGTTCACGGTGGAGAGCGTGTACGCCGTCGGGCCCGCGATCGAGGCCACGAAGCTCAGCCCAATTGCCGCGAGCGCCAGTTGACGGCCCAGCCTGGCCGCGAAGATCAGACCGAGGGCGCCGGCCAGACCGCCGATGAGGACCAGCCACTTCAGCCAGGGCAGGTAGTCGGGGGTGCGGTTGAGCAGGACGTATCCCCAGGCCGCGGTCGCGGTGACCGAGGCCGCGAGGGTGAGCGAGGCCCAGATCCTGGACCGCTCCTCCCACAGGACCGTCACGCCCATGCCGACCACGGCCGCGATGTAGGGGGCCAGGGCGATCGTGTAGTACTGATGGAAGATGCCCGCCATGTAGCTGAAGATGACCGCGGTCATCAGCAGCGCGCCGCCCCAGGCGAGGAACGAACCGCGGGCCAGGTCGGTCCGCTTGGCCTTGCGTGTGAGCACGAGCCCCGCGGCGAGCAGGATCAGCGCGGCCGGCAGCAGCCACGAGATCTGGCTGCCGATCTCCGAGTTGAACATCCGGTCCCAGCCGGTCTCGCCCCACTGGCCGGTGCCGCCGCCCCCGCCACCGCCGCCGACGCTGCCGGTCTCGTCGCCGTTGATGCGGCCGAGGCCGTTGTAGCCGAAGGTCAGCTCGAGGAAGGAGTTGTTCTGCGAGCCGCCGATGTACGGGCGGGAGGACGCGGGCCACAGCTCCACGATCGCGACCCACCAGCCGCCGGCGACGACCATCGCGACCGCCGACAGGGCCAGCTGGCCGAACCGCTTCTTCAGCTTCACCGGCGCGCAGACCGCGTACAGGACCGCTAGCGGCGGCAGGATCAGGAAGGCCTGCAGGGTCTTCGCCAGGAAGGCGAAGCCGACCGCGACGCCCGCCCAGACCAGCCACTTCGTGCGGCCGTCCTCAAGACCGCGGATCACGCAGTAGACGGTGACGGTCATCAGCAGCGCGAGCATCGCGTCCGGGTTGTTGAACCGGAACATCAGCGCGGCGACGGGAGTGAGCGCGAGCACGGCGCCCGCGATCAAACCTGCCGCTGGGCTGAAGCGGCGCCGGACGGCCGCGTACAGGACGCCGACCGTGGCCACGCCCATGAGCACCTCGGGAACGAGGATCGCCCACGAGTCGAGGCCGAAGATCCGCACCGACAGGGCCATCGGCCACAGCGACGCCGGGGGCTTGTCGACCGTGATGGCGTTCGCCGAGTCGAGCGAGCCGAAGAACATCGCCTTCCAGCTCTGGCTGCCGGCCTGCACGGCCGCGGAGTAGAACGAGTTGGCGTACCCGGAGGCGATCAGGTTGTACAGGTACAGCACCGCGGTGGCGAGCAGCAGGCCGAGGAAGGCGGGGCGTGCCCAGCGCGGGTCCTCGGGCCGGCCGCGCCAGACCCGGCGCGCGAAGGGCTGCTCGGGATCACCGGTGCCAGGGGATGGAACGGGGGGCGCGGCCGGCACGACCGGCTGGTGCACGGCTGTGGCTCCCTGCGTATCCGGCGGCCCCCAGGAGGGATTCCCGCCCTGCGTGTCCGGTGGTCCCCAGGAGGCACTCCCGCCCCCCTGATGGCTCGTATCGGGCTGAGTCGTCATCGTGCGTTCCTCGGATCGTGATCGTGCGGGCGCACCGCCTGCAACTGCATGGTCGAGTCCCCCCAGGTGCGGTCCGCGGCTTCACCGGCGCGGAACTGGGCTGTGTCGTAGGAAGAGGTGTCGTACGGGGACGGGGACGCCGCCGGGCGCTGGGGCAGCGGCGGATGCGCGGCGTGCGCGTGCGAGGCCTGGGCGTGCGGGGCCGTCGCGTAGGTGGGCGAGGCCGGGTTGTACGGGGCCACGACCTGCGACGGCGTCTCGCCCTGCCGGTCCGGGAAGACCCAGGCGCGGAAGAGCAGGAACCGCAGCACCGTCGCCGCGAGGTTGGCGGCGATGAGGACCGCCAGCTCGGTGGAGTGCGAGGGGCTGGTCGTCGCCGCGTTCAGGGCGGCGAGCGAGCCGCTGGTGAGGGCGAGACCGATACCGAAGACGACCAGGCCCTGCGCCTGGTGCCGGATGGCACTGCCCCGGCCGCGTACGCCGAACGTGAGCCGCCGGTTGGCCGCCGTGTTGGCGACCGCCGACACGAGCAGGGCGAGCGCGTTGGCGACCTGCGCCCCCGAGAACGACCGGAAGCCGCTGTAGAGCAGCAGATAGAAGAGCGTGGACAGACCGCCGACCACGCAGAACCCGACGAGCTGGCGGGCGAGTCCCTTGGGCACGTCGGTCAGGTCGCGGTCGCGCGGGTCGTCCCCGAAGGGCCGGGCGAGCCGGTCGAGCGGCAGCGAGCCGGTGGCGAGAGCGCGTCCCACCCGCCACACCCCCTTGAGGTCGTCGGTCGCGGTCTTCACGATGTGCACCGTCGAGTCCGGGTCGTCGACCCAGTCGACCGGCACTTCGTGGATGCGCAGTCCGGCGCGCTCGGCGAGCACCAGCATCTCGGTGTCGAAGAACCAGCCGGTGTCCTCGACCAGGGGCAGCAGCACCTGGGCGACATCACGGCGGATCGCCTTGAAGCCGCACTGCGCGTCCGAGAAGCGGGCCTGCAGCGAACCGCGCAGGATCAGGTTGTACGTGCGGCTGATGAACTCCCGCTTGGCGCCGCGCACCACCCGCGAGGAGCGGGACAGCCGGGAGCCGATCGCGAGATCCGAGTGACCGGAGATCAGCGGAGCCACCAGCGGCAGCAGCGCGTTGAGATCGGTGGACAGATCCACGTCCATATAGGCGAGGACCGGGGCGTCCGAGGCCGACCACACGGTCCGCAGCGCCCGGCCGCGGCCCTTCTGCTCGAGCCGGAAGGACGTGACCTCCGGGATCTCCGCCTCCAGCCGCGCGGCCACCTGTGGGGTGGTGTCCGTGGACGCGTTGTCCGCGACGGTGATGCGGAACGCGTACGGGAACGTGCGCTTGAGGTGCTCGTGCAGTCTGAGCACACATGGCTGGAGGTCCTTCTCCTCGTTGTAGACGGGGATCACTACGTCCAGGACAGGCGTACCGGCGTCTCCGGCCGGGAGGTGCTCCCGCGCCGGCAGGTTGCCGGGAGAAGAGTCGGTTCGCATGCGAACGACTCTCGTCAAGCGCCCTGTTGCACCCATGTGGTGGCGCTGTGCTGTGCCTGTGAGTGCGATTGCCACTGTGTTTCCAGAGCAAGCGCAGGCAAATGCAGGGTGAACACCGTCCGGCCGGGGACGCTGTCGACGGTCACGGCACCCCCGTGCGCGGACGCGACGGCCTGCACGATCGCGAGCCCGAGACCGGTCGATCCGGAGGCACGGGAGCGCGACGAGTCACCGCGCGCGAACCGCTCGAAGACACGTGGGAGCAGATCGGCGGGAATCCCGGGCCCGTCGTCCTGGACGTCCACGCAGAGCCACGGCCCGTGCCGGTGCACGCGTGCCGTGACGGTCGTACCCGGTGGCGTGTGCGTGCGCGCGTTCGCGAACAGATTGACCATGACCTGTTGCAGGCGTGCGGCGTCGGCCGACACCAGGGCAGGCTCCTCCGGCAGTTCGAGCCGCCAGTTGTGGTCGCGCCCGGCCGCCCGGGCGTCGCTGACAGCGTCGATGACGAGCGGTACGAGGTCGGTCTGCTCGTGCTGCAGCGGCCGCCCGGCGTCGAGCCGCGCGAGCAGCAGCAGATCCTCCACGAGCAGGGTCATCCGCCCCGTCTCGGACTCGATGCGCCCGAGCGCGTGCCGGGTGTCGGGACCCGTCTCTTCCCTGCCGCGTCTGGTGAGCTCGGCGTACCCGCGAATGGATGCCAGTGGCGTCCGCAGCTCATGACTCGCGTCCGCGACGAACTGCCGTACGCGCATCTCACTCTGCTGCCGCGCGTGCAGGGCGCCGTGGATGTGGTCGAGCATCCGGTTGAGCGCCGCACCGACCTGCCCGACCTCGGTGTGCGGATCGGACTCCGACTCGGGGACCCGCTCGTACAGGGTGACTTCACCGGTGTGGAGGGGGAGTTCGGAGACCCGGGTGGCGGTGGCGGCGACCTTGCGCAGGGGGCGCAGGGCGAGGGTCACGATGGCGGCGCCCGCCAGGGAAGCGGCCACCAGACCCGCACCGGTGACGCTGATCTCGACGTAGATCAGCGTGGTGAGGGTGTTGGTGACGTCGCTGGTCGGGAGTGCCACGTAGAAGGCGCCGTTCCTGCCTTCCTGATACTGCACGCGGTACTCGCCCCGGCCGGGGATCTCCACGGTGTGCGGGCGCTTGTCCTTCGCGACGGAGGCGAGGACGGCCAGCTGGCTGTCGCTGAGCTGGACCGGGGTGGGCTGCTTGACCCCGCCGGAGTCCTTCTTCCCCACGCTGACGATGCCCTTGGTGACCTCGCCGTCCTTGACGATCGCGCCGATGGCGCCCATGCCCTGCGGGCCACGGATGACAAATTCGAGGGGATCCTTGACGATGTCGTCGCCGTTCGGGAGGCGCACGGGCCCGTCGCTGCCCACCGGGCCACCCGCGGCGCGCATCGACGCCTCACCCAGGTTCTTGTCCAGTTGGTCGTACAGGTGTGAGCGCAACGCGATCGTGGTCACCGTGCCGATCACCGCGCACACGACCGCGATCAGCGTCACGGACGCGACGACGAGCCGCGTCCGCAGCGTGCGCGGCTGTCGTCCTCGCCTCTTCTGCGTACGCGGCCGTCGTCGCCGGCTCATGACGCCGCGGGCTTGATCAGATAACCGGCTCCACGCCGGGTGTGGATCATCGGCTCACGGCCGACGTCGATCTTCCGCCGCAGGTAGGAGATGTACAGCTCGACCACGTTGGCCTGGCCACCGAAGTCGTACGACCACACGCGGTCGAGTATCTGCGCCTTGCTGAGCACCCGGCGCGGATTGCGCATCAGGAAGCGCAGCAGCTCGAACTCGGTCGCGGTGAGGTGGATGTTCTCGCCGGCCCGCGACACCTCGTGGCTGTCCTCGTCGAGGGTGAGGTCCCCGACGACCAGCACGGAGTCGGAACGCCGGTCGGCGGCACCGGAACGGCGGATCAGCCCGCGCAGCCGGGCCACGACCTCTTCGAGGCTGAACGGCTTGGTGACGTAGTCGTCGCCACCGGCGGTGAGCCCGGCGATCCGGTCCTCGACGGCGTCCTTCGCCGTCAGGAACAGCACCGGCACGTCGGGCAGCTCACGACGCAACCGGCCGAGGACGGCCAGCCCGTCCATGTCGGGCAGCATCATGTCGAGAACGACGGCGTCGGGCCGGAACTCGCGGGCGGTCTGCACTGCACCCTGTCCGTCACCCGCGCTGCGGATCTGCCAGCCCTCATAGCGAAGGGCCATGGACAGCAGCTCGGTGATCGACAGCTCGTCGTCCACCACAAGCACTCGGACGGGGCTCCCGTCCGGCCTCAGCAGTTCGGTGCGCCCCTGGGGCGAGGTCGTGGTCATAGCGGAAACCTTGGTGGGCGCCGCTGAGAGCATCCTTGCGGGAACCTGTGTTTTTCCTGAGAAACACACAGGCGCCTCTCAGGGAACTCCTTGGAAGATCACGCGGGTGCGGTGCCGGGAGCGGCCTCGGAGGCGATCTTGAAGAGGCGCGCGCCGTTCTCGTAGCAGACCGCCCTGAGCCAGTCGTCCCCCAGCCCGAGCCGCTCCAGGGCGTGCAGCTGGTGCACGTACGGATACGGGATGTTCGGGAAGTCGGTGCCGAGGAGGACCCGGTCGCCGAGGTCGGCGAGCCGGGGGAGCGCCTCGCGCGGGAACGGCGCGAGGGGCTCGCTGAAGTCCGTGAACGCCATCGTCGTGTCGCACCGCACCTCCCCGTACCGCTCGGCGAGGTCGAGGAAGTCCTCGTATTCGGGCATCCCCATGTGCGCGACGACGAGCCGCAGCCGGGGATGCCGGGCGAGTACCTGCGCGATCGGCCCGGGCCCGGTGTGCTTGCCCGGCGAGGGACCGGACCCGCAGTGGATCACCACGGGGACCCCGGCCTCGGCGAGCAACCCCCACACAGGATCGAGGAGTTGATCGCTCGGGTCGTACGCCCCCACCTGCACATGCGCCTTGAAGACCCGCGCCCCCGAGTCCACCGCCTCCCGCACGTACGTCTCCACGCCCGGCTCGGGGAAGAGGGTCGCGGTGTGCAGGCAGTCGGGGGTCCGGCGGGCGAAGTCGACGGCCCAGGAATTGAGCCACTGGGCCATGCCGGCCTTGTGCGGGTAGAGCATGGCCGTGAAGGCCCGCACGCCGAACCCCCTGATCACCGCGAGCCGTTCGTCCTCGTCCGCGCGATAGGTGATCGGCCACTCGACGCCGCCCGTCAGCGGTCCGAGCCCGTCGAAGTAGTCCCACACCTTGCGCAGCACGCGCTCGGGCATGAAGTGCGTGTGCACATCGACGAGCCCGGGGAGCCCGAGCCGCTCCCAGAACCCCCGGACCTCCGCCGCCTCAGCCACGTCCGACCCGTTCAGGTTCGGACCCGTCGCTGCGCTCGAAGCCGTGGCTGTGCTCGACCTTGGCGATGTGGAGGGTGTAGCGCTCGTACCAGTGGGCACGCCCGTACTCCTTCGCCGCCCTGTGCTCCTGATGATTCCTCCACACGTCGATGGCGGCCAGGTCCCGGAAGTAGGCGATGGTGATCCCCAGCCCGCCGGGCGTACGGGCGGCATCCTCCCCGAGGTACCCGGGAATCTCCTTCACCAGCTCTCCCATGCGCTCGGCCGTCTCGCCGTACCCATGGTCGCCTTCCGTTCGTACGGAGGTGAACACGACGGCGTAGTACGGCGGTTCATGGGCTGCGACGGGTGCGACAGGCGCATTCGGATGATCGCTCATGTCCGCCACTCTGGGCTCGGCCGCACGGGCCCGTCCAGCACCTTTCCGAACGGGATCCAAAAGGGATCGAAGTCTTGACCATCCCGGCGACGTTTTCCCCTCTCCCGGAAGAGCTCTTCACAAGGGAGCCAGCCTCAGAAGAGCCCGTCCTGCACGCCGCCGTCTCTCAACTCCTTTACTGGAACGGTGAGTCCCGGATCCTCGGCACCGACGGCGGTCAGCTCCCAGCCGGTCATCAGCCGCGTATCGAGTACGACGACTCCGCGCCCGGTGAGGAGATGGAGATCGGGCCCCGCGGCAGCGCACAGCTCCCCGCTCACCACGCCGCCGGCGACGAGCTCGCTCACGACCCCCACCGCGGGCGGGAGTCCGGCCAGCCCGAACACCTCGGTGTGGTCGACCGGTTCGAAAGGCTCACGCCGCAGCGACTCGGGCCAGGCATCGAGCCGCCCGACGCGCGCATGCAGCTCCGCGATCTCGGCCACCCGCTCGTCGGGCCCGGGCAGGCCGGCCCGCACGACCCGCTTGTCGGCGTACGGAATCCGATCCGGCACCTTGAGGGCGGCCCGCAGCAACTCCTCGGCCCGCCGAGCGGCCATCAGCGGCCCCTGCCCCAGCCAGCCGAAGGTGACGGCACCCTGCTCCAGGAGCCGCGCGGACCCCCGCTCGACCGCGGTGATCCCGACCTTCACCATCCCGGGCCCGAACCACGCCAGATATACGTGGTACGGCCGCGGGTCATCGGCCATCGTGTCGGCGGCCACGGAGTGCGCCCGGTCCAGCCGCGCGCACTCTTCGCACCGCGCGCCCGTACCGCGCCCGGGCACGACGGCCCGCACGGGACACTCATGTCCCCGAGCCCCCACGCATGTCCGCACACCCCCGTCCACGACCCCGAACGCCACCCGCTTGCCCCGGGCCAGCGGACTGCCTCGCCCGTCGCCCCACACCAGCACGGGGCCGTCGACCGACCACCTCAGTCCCGAACATCTCCAGACCCGCCGCACTCCCATGACATTAGAGGGCGGCACTGACAATGGCTCTGCCCAGCGATGTTGCCGCTGACGAGGAAGAACGAAGCCGAAGAGATCAGCCGACGGACTCGGTCACCGGCTCACCCGTGCCCGACTCGGCGCTCGCCCGTACCGCAAGCCCCGCGGGCCGCCCCCGCCCCGCAAGCCGGCAGCCGAGGCACCCGGGGTGCCCCTCCCGCGCACTGAGGTCCTTGACCCGCATGCCCCACTGCCCGACGGGCCGGCGCCCGGGCGGCTTGCCCCAGCCAACGAGGTGCAGCGCCCAGGTGGCCAGGACGCTGATCACACTGACACCCAGCCCGCCCCACACCGCCAGGGCATCCCCGGCGCAGATGCCGAACCCGATCCCCGTTACTCCGACGGTGGCGATCCCGAACCCGGTCCAACCGGCGACGGTGTGCCCTTCGTCGTACTGGCTCATGTACGACCCCCTCCTGCTCCGACGACTAGACTTCTCCCAACCCCTCACTACCTAAGAAATTAAGCACCGAAACCTCTCACGCGCTAAGGGAAATCGATGCAGCAGGGCGGCCCACCACGCTCACGCCCCCAGCCGCCCGCGACGCCGGCCCAGGTGATCTCCACCATGGACCACCTGATCGCGACGAACATGCGGGCCCAGCAGGAGATGGCTCAGCGGCTGAACCTGAACCTCACCGACCTCATGTGCTTCACCTGCGTCCTGAAGGCGGGCGACAACCTGCTCACCGCCGGGGACCTGGCGGAGCACGCGCGCGTCACGACCGGCGCCGTCACGGGCATCCTGAACCGCCTCGAACGCGCGGGCTACGTCACCCGCCGCCCCGACCCCACGGACCGCCGCCGTGTCCGCATCGCCGCGCAACCGGCCGCGGTCACCCGTGTCCTGGCCCTCTACGAGCCCTACTACGCCCGCCTGGCCGAACTCCTCGCCGGCTACACCCCGGCCGAAGTCACCGTCCTGCAGGACTGGTTCACCCGCTCGGGCCAACTGACGAGCGACTACCTGGAAGAGCTGCGCGAAAGAAACCAGGCCACGGGAAAGACCACGTAGGACTTCACGCAGGTCCACCCTGACGGCCTGATGCTCTCGCCCGTTGCCGTACTCCCCTACAACACAGCACGAAAGAGCCCCGCTCCGAAGACCGGAACGGGGCTCTTGACCGGCCGGGTCACGGCGTCAGTCATCCTTCTGCGGAACACCCGGCACACATGCAGCTCGCTCCTGGTCGCCCTCGAGGTCCAGGTCCACCCAGAGGTGGCACAGCGCATCTGCGGCACTCGAGATCGCCATGACGATGGAGGTCCACTCCGCAGCGAGCGAGGAGCAGGCGCGTGCTGCGATCAGCGAGCTGTCGGACACAATGGGGGACCGGTTGACCCGGTTGCTGTACTTCGCTGCTGTACGGCTCTGAAACGCAGGAGGCCCCGGATCTCTCCGGGGCCTCTCACCTGTGTGCACTCGGCAGGATTCGAACCTGCAACCTTCTGATCCGTAGTCAGATGCTCTATCCGTTAAGCTACGAGTGCTTGTTTTGTTGTTGTCCCGCTCCCGGGCTTTCGGCCCGCTCGCGGCGACAGGAAGAACATTACATGACTGCCGCCGCCATGTGAAATCCGTTTGCCGCACCCCTTGTGAGCTGGGAAAACGCGCTCCGGCGCCCCTAAACACCGAAGCCCCGGTCCTGGTGGACCGGGGCTTCGGATCTTGACGCGGAGGCGGAGGGATTTGAACCCTCGATGGGCTTTGAGGCCCAAACCGCATTAGCAGTGCGGCGCCATAGACCGGACTAGGCGACGCCTCCCGCACAGCCGCTCGCGCGAGCGCGAGTGGTGCGTGCAGATGATGACACAGCAGAGCGTGGTGTCACCAATCGCCCCCCACGGTACTAGGCAGACGGGCCGCAGAGCAAAGTCCATTGCCGCATCGCAACCAGGCGGGGCGTGTGGCGTTAGTCAGGTCATGCTGCACCGTCTCGTTCTCACCGCCGCCGCGTCCGCAACGGCCGCGCTGTCCGCCGTACCGACCGCGTCCGCCGCGCCCGCCGACCCCGCATCCGCCGTACCCGCCTCCGCGTCGGCCACCGGGCTCGCCACCACCGCGTACGGCGAATCGGTTCTCCGGAGCCTGACCCGGATGCCCCCGCCGGCCTCCGTCGAGGACTCCGGGGACCGGCTGACCGTGACCATCCACGACGCGGGAGGCGATGCGGACGGGACGTACGAACTGCGGTGTCATCCCGGCGGCGGCAGTCACCCCGATGTGAGCGGGGCCTGCCAGAAGCTGGACCGAAGCACCACCTGGGGCAAGGACCCCTTCGCTCCGGTGCCGCCGGGCACCATGTGCACGATGCTGTACGGCGGTCCGGCCACCGCGCATGTCACGGGGACCTGGGCGGGGCGGCCCGTCGACGCGAAGTTCGACCGCGCGGACGGGTGCGAGATCGCGCGCTGGGACGCGCTGGTGCCGCTGCTGCCGGAAACCCACGTATAGAGGACACCGCGGAGTCACGGCGACCTCATGGTTCCAGGATGGATTCGAGGGGTGAAATGCGCGGTCACAGGTTCTACGTCTCTTCTGCGTCACTTCCGCGTGCGACCTCCCTCTCATCCGGCGTCGCGAGCGCAACCACTGCCCGTAGACTCCCTCGCGTGACACGCTGCGGACCGATTGGCAAGATGGCATCCGCGGTCGGCAAGGTGCGGTAACAGGGAGGAAGCGTCTCGTGAGCAGCAGGCCATCCCGAGGCGCTGCTCGCCTCGCAGCCATACTGGACGCGCTGCCCGATGCGTTGGTGCTGGTCAACGCCAATGGGACCGTCGTCAACGCCAACACCATCGCCCTGGAGGCCTTCGAGGCTCCGGGCACGGCTCTGGTGGGCCGGGGCCTGCTCGATCTGCTGCCGCAGTTCGACTCCCGGCTGATCCCCGGATCCATGCGGCGGCCCGACACCATCGACCAGCGCGGGCGGACCAAGCCGACCAGGATGATCGCACGGCGGACCGACGGCACCGAGTTCCCGGTCGAGGTCACCAGTGCGAATCTGGAGGACGGCCAGCAGGCCTACGACAGCTACGGCCCCACCCCTGACGAGCTGCTCATGCTCGTCGTACGCGATCTCTCGGGCACCGTCGACACCGAGGCCGAACTCGCGCGTTCGCAACGGCAGACCGAGATGATCCTGCGCGCCGCGGCCGAGGGCGTGGTCGGGACGGACACGGACGGGCGGGTCGTCCTCGTCAATCCGGCGGCCGCTCAGATACTCGGTTACCGGGCCAGCGATCTCGGCGGCCAGGATCTGCACGCCCTCATCCTTCACTCGCGCGCGGACGGCGAGCCCTTCGCGTACGAGGAGTCGCCGCTCGCCGACACCCTGCGCTCCGGGCGCAAGCACCGGGTGCGCGGACAGGTGCTGTGGTCGAAGACCGGGGCCAAGGTGCCGGTCGACCTCACGACCGCGCCGGTGCGCGACGGGGACCAGCTCGTCGGCGCCGTCATGACCTTCACCGACCGGCGGCCGTACGACACCCTGGCCGAGGAGAAGGACGCCGAGGCCACCCGGCACGCCGAGGAGCTCGAACGCGTCGCCGACGAGCACGCCGAGGAGCTCAAGACGCTGCGCGAGCGGCACGCGGCCGAGCTGGCCGAGCTGAGCGAGCAGCACGAGGAGGAACTCGCTGCCGGAGACGAGCGGTACGCGGCGCTCGGCGAGCGCGAGAAGGACCGTTACGAGGCACTGACCGCCCGGCACGATCAGCTGCTCGCCGTGCTCGACCAGTCCCTGCGCGGGCCCCTCGACCAGCTGCGCGGCGAACTCTCCAAGCTCGCCGCCGACGACGCCGGACAGCTGTGGCCCGAGGCCAACCAGGTGCTCCACCACCTCGCGGCCGGCTACTCACGGATCACGACGCTCGTCGACAACGTCCTCGGCTATCAGCGGCTCGACTCCGGGGCCGAGGAGATCTCCCGTACGAAGGTGATGCTCGACGCGGTCGTGGCGGCCGGTGTCGACGGGGCCGTCGAGCTGATCGGGCCCGGACGCGTCCAGTTCGCCGTGCACGCGCCGCCGATCGAGGCCGAGGTCGACCCGACGCGGCTCGCGAACGCCCTCGCGCATCTCATCGCGGACGTCGCCGGAGTCGACGCGACCGGCAACGCGCCGGTGTCGGCGGGCGGTTACATGGACAACACCGTCGTGGTGGCGGCGGCTCAGCGCGGTGAGGGCGTCCGCATCGAGGTGCGCGGGCCGTACGCAGGGGGAGACCCGGTGCACGAGCCGATCGTGCGCGGGATCGTGCGCGCGCACGGCGGTGTGCTGCAGACGCACGAGGTGCCGGGGATGAGCGGCAGCGCGTTCGTGCTCGAGGTGCCGATCGGAGGGGGGGCCGGGACGGTTCCCGTTCCCGAGAACACCCCCGGTGCCGAGGTCGCCCTGCCCGAGCAGGCCTCGCATCAGGGCGGTGGCAGGCGGCGGGCCCGGCGGTCCTCCGTGGACGCCTTCCTGGAGAGCGAGGTGGCCGGGGAGTCCGACACCACGGCTGTCGAGACGGGCGGAGGCGCTCCCACGGGGCGACGCCGCCGGCGTGCGGGAGACGGCGAGGTGTCCGTTCCCGCCCAGGCGTCGGGAGTCGAGCGTCCCGGTGACGGCGGGACCTCCGGTTCCGGTGGTACCGCAGGTTCCGGTGGTACCGGGCGGCGGCGGGGACGGCCGAGTCCGGCCGAGGACACGCCCTCCGACGTGAACGGCGGCGTCTCCGAGGGTGCGGTCGTCATGGCGGGCGAGCACGCGGCCGGGACCGCGGCCGCGGGTACGGGGCTCGGCGGGACGGTGCCTCCGCAGGGCGTGCCGGTGCCCTCCGGTCGGCGCGCGCGACGGGACGGCGAACAGCACGCGCTGCCGCCCGCGTTGCCCGCGGCGCCCAGTACGCCCGTCGCATCGGATGCGCCGGATGCCAGCGGCTCCGCCGACGCGGGGCAGCCGACCGGGCGACGCCGGCGTGCGCTGGCCGCCGCGGCCGAGCGTGCCGCCGCGCAGGAGGCGGGCGCCCGCACGGTGTTCGCGCTGCCGCCCGCGGACGCGGACCGCTCACCCGAGTACGCCCAGGCGCAGGGCCAGGGCCAGCAGGCCGACAGCGGTCTCGTCGGGCACGAGCAGGGCGACGACGGCCGTCATGACGCGATGCTGCACGACCCCGCCGACGATCACACTCCGCCGCAGCCGCACCCCGTCTCCACTCCGACGGGACGGCGGCGCGCTCGCCGTGCCCCGGGTACTCCGGGTCAGCCGGACGCGGTGGGGACGCCCGCACAGGGAGTTCCGGCGCAGGCGGTTCCGGCGCCGGGGGTTCCCGGTCAGACCGTGCCCGCACAGGGCGTTCCCGCGCCAGGCGTTCCGGGTGCGGCTGTCGCCGGCCGACCGGTTCTCGCGCAGACGGCTCAGACAGCGCAGGCACCACAGACGACGCAGACCGCGCCGACACCGCAGACCGCTGCCGCCCAGGCCACCCCGGCCGCCGGTACCCCGGCCCAGCCCCAGCCGCCCACCGGTGCCTCGGTACCCGCACCGGTCCCGGCCACGGCTCCGACGCCGCAGCCGTGGCCGAACGCGAACACTGCCGCCAACGCCAACGACACGTCGGGCGCGGGAACTCCGGCTGCCGTGCCCCCCGCGGCCGCGTCCGCACAGCCCGGAGCCCCGGCACAGAGCGCGGCCCCCGCCCCCGCTCAGCCGACCCCCGCCCCGGGCACTCCGCTCCCTCCCGAGCTCCCGGCGCAGCCGCGGGCCGCACAGCCCCTGCCCGCCGAGGCCGCAGCCCCCGTCGACCCCAACTCGACGCAGGGACGCGCGATCAGCGTGCGGACGCTCGGCCAGGGCGTCGCGTTCGCCCACCAGCCCGTACCGAACCAGCCCTCCCCCCAGCGTCAGGCCCCCACGCCTCCGCCGCACCAGACGAATGGCGGCGGCCGTCGCCGCAAGCTCGGTACGCCCCCCGAGCCCACCCCCGCCGAGCGCCCGGAGACGGGCGCCCGTCCGCACCCGCAGGCCGGACAGGCCCCGGCGGCCTCCGGGCCCCGGCTGCCCGGAGCTACTGAGGGCGCCGGACGGTCGTACGCCATAGGAGCACCGGACGAGAACGCCGACGAGGGCCCCGAGCCGCTCGACGGTCCCGGCGGTGCCGTCGAGGTCGCCGACCAACCGCAGCCGCGTCCCCTGGACGACGAGCTGCCCCCGGAGCCGCTGGACAACCCACGGCGGCTGCTCGTCTGGCCCGCGCCGGACGTGACGACCCAGCAGGCGCTGAGCGACCGCGGCTACCGGCCCGTCATCGTGCACTCGCGCGAGGAGGTCGACGCACAGATCGCCGCCTTCCCTGCCGCGCTCTTCGTCGACCCGCTGACCGGGCCCATCACCCGCACGGCGCTCCAGTCGCTGCGTCAGGCCGCCGTCGCCGCCGAGGTGCCCGTCCTCGTGACGGCGGGACTCGGCCAGGCGACGCGCGAGGCGGCGTACGGCGCCGACCCGGCCGTACTCCTCAAGGCCCTGGCGCCGCGGGACTCCGAGCAGCACCCGCCGCGCGTACTGCTCATCGAGGAGCACGCGGAGATCGCGCTGGCGCTGACGGCGACGCTGGAGCGGCGCGGAATGCAGGTCGCGCGGGCGTCGACCGACGAGGACGCCGTCACGCTGGCCTCGCAGATGCGGCCCAACCTGGTCGTGATGGACCTGATGCAGGTACGGCGCCGCCGCGCCGGCATCGTGGACTGGCTGCGCGCGCACGGCCAGTTGAACCGCACGCCGCTGGTCGTCTACACGGCCGCCGTCGACCACGCCGAACTGCCGCGGCTGGCCGCGGGGGAGACGGTGCTGTTCCTCGCCGAGCGCTCGACCAGCGCCGAGGTGCAGGACCGGATCGTCGACCTGTTGGCGCGTATCGGTACCAACTAGTTGGCGCGTAACGGTACGAGCCAGTGAGCATGCATCCGTACGAACCAATGGGCGCGTATCGGTACGAGCCAGCGAGCGCGTATCGGTACGAATCAGTGAGCGTGCATCCGTACGAACCAGTGGGCGCGTATCGGTACGAGCCAGCGAGCGCGTATCGGTACGCGTAAGGCGGCGCGTATCGGTACGCGTAAGGCGGCGCGCATCGGGACCAATCAGCCGTGCGTCACTACCGACCAGCCCTGCGTCACTTGGCGGTGAGCCGCCGTGCCGCCGTCTTGACCGACGCCCGTACCCGCTCCCTGTCCGCGTCCTCGCTGCCGGTCACGATGCGGCGCATCTGCGGTACGACCGTGGACCAGCCCGCGAGCGCGAGCAGCATGAACAGCAGGTCGTTGGCCGGAATCTCGTCGCTGATGACGCCGCGGGCCTGCGCGTCGGCGATGGCGGCGGTCTTGCGGGCGTAGTGCTCCTGGCGCTCGGTCTCGTCGGGGAGTTCGGCCGTGCCGTATTCGATGCCCTCCCAGAAGAAGAGGCGCAGCAGTTCGGGGTGGGCGGCGTGGTAGTCCATCACCCGGTCCATCCAGCCCTCGATGTCGTCGCCGTCGACGGGAAGCGCTATGGCGAGGTCGAGCATCCGCTTCTCGAGGACGCACGCGAACAGCTCCGCCTTGTTGCCGAAGTAGGCGTAGATCAGCTGCTTGTTCGCCTTGGCCTCGGTCGCGATGCGGTCGATACGGGCCCCGGCGATGCCGTACCGGGCGAACTCGGCGACCGCCGCCTCGAAGATCCGGGCCTTGGTGGCCTCGGGGTCCCTGACTCTCACTGCCATGGAGACAGGGTAGCGGAATAAGTAACCAACTATTTGGTTGACAGCACCGAGGGTGCGGGGCAGACTCGCACCTCGCCAACCAACCAGTTGGTTGATCTGGGGTCGGCTGCCGGCCGCCACCCGATCGACGCCGCCGGATCGATGCCATCAGCTCTCGACGCCACCAGCTCTCGACAAGGAGTCCTGCCGCTCATGCCGTCAGCCACGTCAACAGCCGCTCACGAGGTCAAGACACCCCTGCGGCCCCGCGGTGGCGACCGCGGGACGCTCGGCCTCTCGCCCTCCCTCTTCCTCGTCCTCATCGCTCTCTGCACGGCCGTCACGGCCGCCAACATCTACCTCGCGGCCCCGCTGCTCCCCCTCATCGCGCACGACTTCGGCTCGACGCCCTCAGCCGTGGCCTGGATCGCTTCGGTCGCACAGTTCGGATACGCGGCCGGGCTGCTCTTCTTCGCCCCGCTCGGCGACAGCGTCAACCGGCGCCGTCTGGTCGCCGCCCTCTCGCTGGTCACGACGGCGGCACTGACCCTGGGCGCCTTCTCGGGCGGAACCGCGATGCTGGCCGTCGCCGTGTTCGTCGCGGCCGCCGCCACCGTCGTACCGCAACTGCTGGTGCCGCTGGTCGCCGCGCGCGCCCCCGTGGACCGGCGGGCTCGGCACGTCGCCGCCGTCATCGCCGGGCTCTTCACCGGGATCGTCGCGGCCCGTGTCCTCGGCGGGCTGGTCGGCCAGGCCTTCGGCTGGCGGGTCGTCTTCGTGGGTGCGGCGGCGCTGACCGCCGCACTCGGGCTCGCCACCGCCTGGGCTCTCCCCGTGGAATCCCGCCCCCGCACGGGCCCGCTGTTCGCGGGACTGCGGGCCCTGCCGTCCGTCGTACGCACCTCTCCGGACCTGTGGCGCGCCTGCCTGCGGCAGGCCGGGATGTACGGGGCCTGGAGTGCGCTGTGGACCTCGCTGGCGCTGCTGCTCACGGGCGATGGAGGGTACGGGCTGTCCACCGCGGCGGCCGGGCTCTTCGGCCTCTTCGGCCTGGCCGCGAGCGCGGTGGCGCCGCTCGCGGGCGGTTTCGTCGACCGGTTCGGCGCCGCCAAGGTCGTACGGTCCGCGTATCTGCTCGCGGCCGTGTCCGTACCGCTGTTCTGGCTCGGCGGGAGCACGCTGTGGGCGCTGTGCGCCGCCGCGGTCGTGATCCACGCGGCCCTGGTGACCAGCCATGTCGCCAACCAGACCCTGGCATTGACGACGACCTCGACCCCGGCGACCGCCAACACCGCCTACGTGGTGGCGGGTTTCGCGGGCGGCGCTCTCGCCTCGGCAGTGGCGGGGAGTGCCTTCGCACAGTGGGGATGGAGTGGCGTGTGCGCGGTGGCGGGGGTGTGGCTGCTGCTGGGGTGGACCACGACGTCCGTACGGCGGCCATCGGCGTCCGCTCGGCGATGACTTGCGGTGCGCCGATGGACGTCGGTGAACGTCAATGGACGTCGATGGACTCGGTGGACGTCGGGCGCGGAGCCGTGGGGCTCCGCACCCGACGTACCTCTGTGCCGCTGTTGGGTCGGTGACGGCGTCGGCGTCGGCGTCGGCGTCGGCGTCGGTCAGAGCTTCGTCACGTCGAGCTCACCCTCCGCGTACTGCCTGCGGAGCACCTTCTTGTCGAACTTGCCGACGCTCGTCTTCGGAACCGACTCGATGATCGTCCAGCGCTCGGGGAGCTGCCACTTGGCGATCTTGCCCTCGTCGGCGAGGAAGGCGCGCAACGACTCGAAGTCGGCGGTGGAGCCCGCCTTCAGGACGACGGTGGCCAGCGGCCGCTCGCCCCACTTGTCGTCGGGGACGGCGACGACGGCGGCCTCGGTGACGTCCGGGTGGGACATGAGGGCGTTCTCCAGGTCGACGGACGAGATCCACTCGCCGCCCGACTTGATGACGTCCTTGGCCCGGTCGGTGAGGGTCAGGAAGCCGTCGGTGCTGATCGTGCCGACGTCACCGGTCTTGAGCCAGCCGTCCTCGCTGAACTTGTCGGCGGGACGCAGCGGTTCGCCGCCCTGGCCGCCGTAGTAGGCGCCCGCGATCCAGGGGCCGCGGACTTCCAGCTCGCCCGCGGACTCGCCGTCCCAGGGGAGCCGCTCGCCGCCGGGTCCGGTGAGCCGGGCCTCGACGCCGGCCGGGAAGCGGCCCTGCGTCAGCCGGTACCCGAACTCCTCGTCCGTGCCCTCGGCATGGGCCGGCGGCCGGGCGATCGTGCCGAGCGGCGAGGTCTCGGTCATGCCCCAGGCGTGACAGACCCGCATGCCCAGCTCGTCGAAGGCCGCCATCAGCGAGGGCGGGCAGGCCGAGCCGCCGATGGTGACCTGAGTGAGGGAGGAGACGTCACGGGGCTTCGCGTGCAGCTCGGTGAGCAGGCCCTGCCAGATGGTGGGGACGGCGGCGGCGTGCGTCGGGCGCTCGCTCTCGATCATCTCGGCGAGCGGCGCGGGCTGGAGGAAACGGTCCGGCATCAGCATGTTGATGCCCGACATGAAAGTCGCGTGCGGCAGGCCCCAGGCGTTGACGTGGAACTGCGGGACCACCACGAGGGAGGTGTCGCGGTCGGTGAGCCCCATCGACTGGGCCATGTTGACCTGCATGGAGTGCAGGTAGATCGAACGGTGGGAGTACACCACGCCCTTGGGGTCGCCGGTGGTGCCGGAGGTGTAACACATGGCCGCGGCCTGACGCTCGTCGATCTCCGGCCAGTCGTACGTCGTCGGCTTCCCGGCGAGCAGCTCCTCGTACTCGTGCACCCGCACGCCCGCGCCGTCGAGCAGCGAACGGTCACCGGGACCCGAGACCACCACGTGCTCCACCGTGGGCAGATGGGGGAGGAGCGGCGCGAGCAGCGGCAACAACGAGCCGTTGACGATGACCACGCGGTCGGCGGCGTGGTTGACGATGAAGACGAGCTGCTCCGCGGGCAGGCGGAGGTTGAGCGTGTGCAGGACAGCGCCCATGGAGGGGATCGCGAAGTACGCCTCCACATGCTCGGCGTTGTTCCACATCAGCGTCGCGACCCGCTCGTCGCCCGTCACACCGAGGTCGTCGCGCAGGGCATGGACGAGCTGAACGGCGCGCACCCCGGCCTCCCGGAAACTGCGCCGGTGCGGCTCGCCCTCCCCGGTCCAGGTCGTGATCTGCGACGAACCGTGCACGAGCGCCCCGTGCACGAGAATGCGGGTCACAGTCAGCGGTACGTCCTGCATCGTGCTCAGCACGGCGTCCTCCCGGGGCGACATTGCCTGCGCGGTAGTAATGGGCTGCGCTGATTCTGCGCACATACCGCTTGGTATGTCACTAGGGGCCGAGATGATCGATCAGGTCAGAACGCCCTAGGGGCTCCGGCCGGCAGGGGATCCGGGCGGGCGTTCGGCGAGAGCCTGGCGTGAGTTTGCGGTGCGTGGGGCGGGAGGGGTCGTTGTTCACACGTGCGTGGGGCGGGAGGTGGGCGGGAGGCGGTGCGACCTACCTCACAGGGCTCAGCTCAGGGTCCTCACGCAGTTTGCCCAGCGCACGCGAGACGGCCGACTTGACCGTCCCGATCGAGACCCCGAGCACCTCCGCCGTCTGAGCCTCACTCAGGTCCTCGTAATACCGCAGGACGACCATCGCACGCTGCCGGGCCGGCAACTTCATGATCGCCCGCCACATCGCGTCGTGCAGCGCCTGCTGCTCGGCCGGGTCCGAGGAAGGCAGCCCCTCCGGCTCCGGGAGCTCCTCGCACGCGAACTCGTCGACCTTGCGCTTGCGCCACTGCGACGTCCGCGTGTTCAGCAGCGCCCGGCGTACATAGCCGTCCAGCGCCCGGTGGTCCTCGATCCGGTCCCATGCGACATACGTCTTCGTCAGCGCGGTCTGCAGCAGGTCCTCGGCGTCGCTCGGGTTGGCGGTGAGCGACCGGGCGGTACGCAGCAGCACCGGCTGGCGGGCCTTCACATACGACGCGAACGATGAGTACGGCGCGTACGGATGGGTCCGCGTCGCGACGTTCGAAGCGCTGGTGCAGACGGGTGTGGTCATGGCTCCACGCTAGGTTCGCCCCCTACTCTCGCGGATCGGCCGCAGGTCCCGAAGCGATGTCCCCCTCAGGTTGTAGGACGGGGGTTGCCCCCACCTCCTGAGGGTGGATGAGCAGCGCCTGCACCCTGAGGGTTCATCCCTGAGGGACGACTACCGTGGCAGTACCCAGAGGCAGTGGGCAGTACCGAGGCGCAGTGGACGGGACCTGGGGACAGTGGGCGAGACCTCGGGGGCGGTGCAGGGGCCTCGCGGCAGTGCAGGCGCCTTGGGGCACGTGGGCGGGAACCCGGGGGCAGTACACCGAACCTCGGAGCGGTGGGCTGAACCCCTCGCACACTCGGAGTCCCTCACCCATCCGTCCCGAGAATCAACCCCGAGGTAGGAACCCCGGTGCCCGCGGTCACGAGGACGCGGCCGGCCCCCGGTATCTGGTTCACGGACGTGCCCCGGAGCTGTCGTACCGCTTCCGCGATCCCGTTCATCCCGTGCAGGTACGCCTCCCCGAGCTGGCCTCCATGGGTGTTGAGCGGAAGCCGCTCCTCGGCGACGAAGTCCGCGGCCTCCCCGGGTTTGCAGAACCCGAACTCCTCCAGCTGCATCAACACGAACGGTGTGAAGTGGTCGTACAGAATCCCCACGTCGATCTCCGCCGGGGTCAGCCCGGCCGTGCGCCACAGCTGCCGGGCCACCACGCCCATCTCCGGAAGCCCGGTCAGATCGTCCCGGTAGAAGCTGGTCATCTGCTCCTGCGCCCGGCCCGCACCCTGGGCGGCGGCCGTGATCACCGCAGGAGGATGCGGGAGATCGCGGGCCCGCTCCACCGAGGTGACCACCAGTGCCTGGCCGCCGTCCGTCTCCTGACAGCAGTCCAGCAACCGCAGTGGCTCGACGATCCACCGCGAGGCCGCGTGCTCGGCGAGGGTGATCGGTCTGCCGTGGAAGTAGGCCGCAGGGTTCGTCGCCGCGTACTTCCGGTCCGCGACGGCGACATGGCCGAACGCCTCGGGCGTCAGTCCGTACGTGTGCAGATACCGCTGGGCCGCCATGGCCACCCAGGACGCGGGCGTGAGCAGCCCGAACGGCAGTGACCAGCCCAGCGCCGCGCCCTCCGCCGACGGCTCCCGCTGCTGCACGCCCGAACCGAATCTCTTGCCCGACCGCTCGTTGAACGCCCGGTAGCAGACCACCACCTCGGCCACCCCGGTCGCCACCGCGAGTGCCGCCTGCTGGACGGTCGCACAGGCCGCCCCGCCTCCGTAGTGGATCCGTGAGAAGAAGGAGAGCTCCCCCATTCCGGCCGCTTGGGCAACAGTGATCTCCGGGCTGGTGTCCATCGTGAACGTGACCATCCCGTCCACGTCTCCCGGCGACAGCCCGGCGTCGTCCAGCGCGGCCCGCACCGCCTCCACGGCCAGCCGCAGCTCACTGCGCCCCGAGTCCTTGGAGAACTCGGTGGCCCCGATCCCGACGACCGCCGCCCTTCCGCCGAGGCGGTCCCTCGTCCGTACGCTCATCGGGCACCCCCGGGCGGAAGGGTGACCGTGACTGTCCCGGTCACATGCCTGCCGATGCCGTTCGCCCCGACCACTCGCACCGTCGCCGTGTCGCCCGCGACCTCCTCCACCGAGCCGGTCAACACCATGGTGTCGCCCGGGTAGTTGGGCGCGCCGAGGCGTATGGCCATCTTGCGGAGCACCGCGTCCGGACCGAGGCAGTCGGTGATGTACCGCCCGACCAGGCCGTTGGTGGTCAGGATGTTCATGAAGATGTCGGGTGAACCCTTCTGTCGCGCCAGCTCCGCGTCGTGGTGCACGTCCTGATAGTCCCGTGACGCGATCGCCCCGGCCACGATCAGTGTGCGCGTGACCTCGATCTCCAGCGGCGGCAGTGCGTCGCCGACCCTCATGTCTGCACCTCCCCGCTCACGATCAACTCCCCCAATTCCTGGAGCACTTCGCCCCCGCATCCCAGATAGGCGTCCAGCTGTCGCCCCCACAGGAAGTGCCGGTGCACGGGGTGCTCCAGGTCGGCTCCCGTCCCGCCGTGCAGATGCTGGCCCGTGTGCACCACTCGCTGTCCCGCCTCGGACGCCCACCACGCGGAGGTCAGGGCGTGCGTCGCATACGCCAGCCCCTCGTCGCGCCGCCACGCCGCCTCGTATGTCGTCACGCGTATCGCCTCGGTGTCCATGTACGCCTCGGCTGCCCGGAGTTGAACCCCCTGCTTGGCGGCGAGCGGACGTCCGAACTGCTCCCGCGCGTTGGTGTGCTCCACGGCCCGCGCCAGCGACCCCGCACACACCCCGGCCTGCAGCCCCGCGAAGGCGGTACGCGCGAGAGCGAGCACGTCGTCGTACGCATCCACGGAGAGCTCTTCGCGCCCGACTGACGCACCCGCGGAACCCCTCTCCCGACCGGCTGACGTGCTCACGGAAGGCTCCGACGGAGCGGCTGACGTGCCCGCGGGCGCCTGCTCCCGCCCAGCCGACTCGCCCACGGGCGGCTCCTCCCGCCCAGCCGACGCACCCAGCCGCTCGCCCGGCGTCCCGTCGAGCGTCAGCCGTCCCGCCGACCAGGGCGCCGTCAGCTCCACCGGCTCGCACCCCGCCTCGGCGGTCCGCACCAGCCAGAGCCGGCGCTCGTCGTCCGCGACGAGCACATGGGTGGCGTCCCGCAGCCAGGGCACCACGGGGACCACACCGCTCAGCCGCCCCGTCGCTTCCTCCCGCACGGCCCCCGGATCGGAGAGGGCACCGCTCACCACCGCCGTACCGTCCTCGATCGCGGGCAACAGCAACTCCCGCTGCTCCCGCGAGCCATGCGCCGCCACCGTCAGCAGCCCGTACACACAACTCGCCGCGAACGGCACCTGGGCCGTGGTGCGCCCCTGCTCCTCCAGGAGGAGCACCAGGCCGAGGAGTCCTATGTCCGCCACGGCCGCCACGAGCCCGGCCGCGCACAACGCCTTCCACAGCTCGGCATCGCTGCCGGTTCCGGCCGCCGCGAGCCGCTCGTGCGTGGCGAGGTCGCCGAAGATCCGCACGGCCAGGTCACGGGCGGCCTGCTGCTCTTCAGTCGGCGTGAAGTCCATCTCAGCTCCCCCCGCCATCGGTCTCGCCGGCCCGGAAGACCGGCAGCACCAACTCATCGTCGTAGCACTCGAATTGAAGCCGTACGGCCATCCCGATGCGCACCTTGTCGTATGGCACCCCGACCACGTTGCTCACGATCCGCACGCCCTCCGCCAGCTCGATCAGCCCGACCGCGTAGGGAGGGTCGAAGGCCGGGAAGGGAGGGTGGTGCATAACGACGTACGAATAGAGCGACCCCTGGCCGCTCGACTCCACCGTGTCCCACTCCAGGCAGCCGCACGCGCCGCACCCCGGCAGCCAGGGAAACCGCAGGCTCCCGCACCCCTCGCACCGCTGGATGAGCAGCTTGTGCTGCTCGACGCCTTCCCAGAACCCGGCGTTGTCCCGGTTGACGACCGGCCTCGGCCGCGTGGCCCTCGGCTTGCGGCGGGCCGGCGCGTACTTGAGGATCCGGAAGCGGTGCGTCCCGGCCAGTTCACCTCCCGCGCGCACATTCATCCGCGTCGTGACGAAGTGCCCCGTCCCCAGCTTGGTCGTCTTGCGCTCGGAAACCGACTCGATCACCGCGTCGAAGGTGATCTCGTCCCCGGGGCGCAGGGGGCGGACGTACTCCTGCTCGCAGTCGGTGGCGACCACCGAGGTGCACCCGGCGTCGTCGAGCAGCCCCAGCAACTCGTCGTACGCGTCGGAGCGGCCCGCGTGACCGGAGAGACCGCCCATGGTCCATGCCTGGAGCATGGTGGGCGGCGCTATGGCGTTGGGCCCTGCGTACGCCGGATTCGTGTCGCCCATCGCCTCGCACCAGTGCCGGATCATCGGCTCGTTGACCGGGTCCTTGCCCACGCCCCCGACGGCCGCGATCTGCCCCTCGTACCCCTTCAACCGCACCGCCAGTTCGTCCAATTCGTCGCTCACCGCCGCCCCCTCGTCATCCCGAGCCGCATCGTCGCCACGATCTCCCGCTGCACCTCGCTCACCCCGCCCCCGAACGTGTTGATCTGTGCCGCCCTGTTCATCCGCTCCAGCTCGCCGTCCCCGAACACCCCCGGCGAACCGGAACGCACCAGCGCGTCCGCTCCCACAATTTCCTGACACATTCGGTACACCGCGACCGCGGATTCGGTTCCCATGACTTTCACGCCGCTCGCGTCGCCCGGCGCCAGTCGACCGGCGCCCACATCGCCCACCAAACGCCAGTTGAGCAGGCGTGATGCCGCCAACCGGGCGTGCACTTCAGCCAGCCGGAATCGCACCCACGGCTCGTCAATCCGGCGCCGACCCGTCGCCGGATCGGGTGTACGCGCCGCGTCCAGCGCGGCCGCGTAGAAGTCCTCGGCCTGCATCCCGATCGCGGCGAGCGCGACCCGCTCGTGGTTGAGCTGGCTGGTGATGAGCCCCCAGCCGCCGTTCTCCTCGCCGACCAGGTTCGCGGCCGGGACGCGGATCCCGTCGTAATAAGTGGCCGTGGTCGTCAGCCCACCCACCGTCTCGATCGGCGTCCACGAGAAACCGGGCGCGTCCGTGGGCACGAGAAGGATCGAGATGCCCTGGTGCTTGGGCGCGTCCGGGTCTGTGCGGCAGGCGAGCCAGATCCAGTCGGCGTTCTGGGCGTTGGAGGTGAAGATCTTCTGCCCGTCGACGAGCCAGTCGCCGTCACCCCCGCGATCGCCGTCCCGCACGGCGCGTGTCCGCAGGGAGGCGAGGTCCGTCCCCGCGGAGGGCTCCGAGTATCCGATGGCGAAGACGAGTTCCCCGCTCAGGATGCGCGGCAGGAAAAGGTCCTTCTGTTGCCGGCTTCCGTACTTCATGAGTGTCGGCCCGACGGTGTTCAGCGTGACCATGGACACCGGCGCGCCGGCCCGGTACGCCTCGTCGAAGAACACGAACTGCTCGTCCGCGCCGCGCCCCTGGCCTCCGTACGCGACCGGCCAGCCGAGCCCGAGCAGCCCGTCGGCGCCGATGCGGCGCAGCAGGGCACGCTGCCGTCCGTGGTCGTCGGCGGGCGGCGGGCCCTCGGGCATCAGGTCCCGGAAGTACGTACGGAGCTCGGCGCGCAGCCGCTGCTGGCGCTCGGTGGGGGCGAGGTGCACAGCGGCGGCCCTCCCGGACCTCGTACGAACAATGGTTTCTGACTGTCCGTCAGATACCGCCGCCTGTCAAGGTCGTCGGAGGCGCCCCACGTCGCCCGCCCGCAAGCGCGTCCGCCGTCTCGCGTACACGTCTGCGCGGCGGCACCGAAGTGCCGCCGCGCAGACGCGTTACCACCCCACAGAGCACAACCCCGCACAGGGGTTTCCGGGCCGATGTGAGCGCACCGGCCCCCGGCTCACCAGAGCTTGGTGAAGTTGACGACGGTGTTCGACTGGTCGATGGCCGTGAACCAGGAGCCGTTCACCTGAGCCGTGTTGCTCTGGTTCGAGGCACGGGAGCCGACCGCCTGCTGCTGAGTGGTGGAGGAGTTGCCGTAGTTGTCGTTGCCGACCCCGCTGCCGCTGATGGTCGCCACTCCCGCGTTCGATCCGTCGTCCGCGAAGGCGCCGTTGTCCGCCGCCGCGACACCCGTGAAGAGGGCGGCCGCGAGGGGCAGGGCCGCGACGGCGGCGAGAACGCGGGCGGTACGGATGCTTGCCATGTGAATTCCTCCATAACCGGTTGTACGCACCGGCGGTGAACCGGGATGTACGTGAAATACGGCTTGTTCCCAGGCAGTTGGCCGACCGCCTCGGAGTTGTTCACGACGTCGCGAGTCCAGAGTTGCCCACCGAATCCCCGGCGAACCACCCCGGAAGGCATGATTCGCCCTCAAGCGTGATGACATGTCGATAAACCCCCTTCACACCCACTCCGCCCCCACAAATCCCCTGCTCAGCCCCCGGCGGGCGACACAACCCAGGCGCCGCAAGTGCCGAAGCGTTCCGGCACATTTTCGGCCAATCTCACCTACCGCCCACCCCGCGCTCTCGCGTGTCCGGCGAGCCCTTTCTTTTTTCGAACACTTGTACGAACATGGAGCCATGGCCACCATCGACCGGCAGGCCACGACCCTGGCCCTGGCCCACGCCCTGTCCGCAGCCGAGCGCGGACTGGCGGTGATCCCGCTGTCCCGAACGAAGCTCCCGGCCCTGCGCTCCCCCCACCGCGACGACCCCGATCCCTCCCCCTGCCACGGCGAATGCGGCCGCTTCGGGCACGGTGTGTACGACGCCTCGACCGACCCGCGGCGCATCCGCGAACTCTTCGCCGCCGCCCCTTGGGCCACCGGCTACGGCATCGCCTGCGGACTCCATCCGCACCACCTCATCGGCATCGACCTCGACACCAAATCCGGTACGGACTCCTCGGCGGCCCTGCGCGAACTCGCGCTCCGCCACCTCTTCACGATCCCGGCCACGGTCGTGGTCATGACCCCCAGTGGCGGCCGCCACCTCTGGCTGAGCGGACCGCCTGACGTGATCGTCCCCAACTCAGCGAGCCGCCTGGCCCCCGGCATCGACATCCGCGGCGCCGGCGGCTACCTCGTCGGCCCCGGCTCACGCACCGAACACGGCGTGTACGCCACCGCTCCCGGCACCGCGCATCTGGCACCGGCGCCCTGCCCGCGCGAACTGCTGCGCCTGCTCATGCCCCCGCCTCGTGCGCACCACTCCACGCCCGCCACGACCGGCCAACACGGCCAGGGGCTGGTCCAGTTCGTGCTCGCCGCCCACGAGGGCCAGCGCAACACGCGCCTCTTCTGGGCCGCGTGCCGCGCCTACGAGAACGGCATCGGCCCCCAACTGACCGTCCCCCTTGTCGAAGCCGCCGTCCAGACGGGCCTCACCGAACGCGAGGCTCGCTCGACGATCGCGTCGGCGGCGCGGATGACGGCCCCGTCGCCCCGCCACCGCGGCTGACCACCCAACGGCCGAGGCCGGCGCGGCTCAGTGCCACGCCGGCCTCGGCCGGAGCCATGGGTCGGTCGACGAGCCGGCCGACGGGTCGGCCGACGAAGCGGTAGCCGAAGTTGCCTCTACCGACCGGGCCGCCGAGGGTGCCCGGGTGAAAGCTGGTGGCACCGGTGCCGGTGACACCCGACGAGCCGGTCGCCGGCTTCCAGACGCGGCCCTTGCAGTGGTCTTCGCCATTGCCGCCCACGTAGACCTCGGGGCTGCCGTTCCCATCGGCGTCGAGTACGGCGGCCGCGACACCGAAGTGGTCCTCGTTCTCCGACGTGCTGGGTATGCCCATGGGGGGGGGGACAAGAGTTGCACCCCTCCCTAGATGCTCGAACAGGCGCATCATTCTTAGCCGTGGCCGAATACACCTTCTCAATACGGGACTTGGGCACAGCAGCCGGTCCAGATACGGCAGCTCCGCCGCCCTGTCGTGCAGCTTCAGCCACCGGTTACCGACACGGCGTTTCCCACGCGTGCCGCGTCGGGAGTCGTGTCCGGTGGATCACCAGCAGGGAGAAGTGGTCTCGATCGCCTCGGGTGATCAGGACGGTGTCGTCACGACCGGAAAGGAGTCGATGTGCACGACCCGGTCGTCGATGACCAGTCGTGGCGGTAGTTCTTCCCAGGCACTGGAGTCCAGGCCGACACGGTCGACGCGTCCGAGATGCTCGGTCAGCGCGGTGGCCAGGCTGGGCAGCTCGGCGCCGATGTCGCGGGAACGCGGCCACCATGCACCGTCGATAACTCCCTGACAGGCATGTGTGGTCTCCAGCCGCAGGAGGGCTCCAGGTTTCACGGCATGGTGAATTGCGTCCGGCAGAAGCTTCGCTTCGCGGGGTGTCGGCGTCGGACATGGCGTGCTCACACGTCTGCAGGGTTCGGTATGCGCTCGCTGATCGCCTGGGATGACGTCTGGCGGCTGCCGGTTTCACCGTACTCCGTGTGCCCACGTCCAGGCTCACGCGCGCCGCCGATCCAGACCCGGGTTCCCGATGAAATGGCAGGTCACGCACGGGTTCACCGGACCGTGCCCGGAGTACAGTAGAGGTGCCGGGAGTACTTCGCGCACCGGCTCTCACGCCGGTGTCGTTCTCGGCGAGCAACAACGCCGGGACGTCGAAGACAAGCCCCGGGGACAGGTTCGCGCCATGACCGCGACCATCGACCGTATGACTACCAGTGAGCGCGTGACCTCACCACCGGTCCGCCTGTCTCTGACTCCGGCGGGGTCCGCCCCGGGTCTCCTGGACGGCGCCTGGTGGCCTCGCTCTCGCGATCTTTCCCGTGAACTGCCCGCCCTCATCGACGTGCTGGACGCGCGCTGGGGCCGGATTACGCGTGTCACGGTGAACCCGGCCCACTGGCCCGTGATCCCTCACAAGGTGCCCGTGGCGGGGCACACGGTGCACGTGGGCTGGTTCGCCGACGAGCAGGACCCGCACAAGCTGATCCTGCTCTCCTACACCGCGGGCCGCTGGGACCTGCTGGTGATCCCGCCGGAGACCGGTGCGGCTGCCGCCGCCCGACTGATGGCCGCCGCAGCCACCCCCAACGGGCTCGCCACCGCCAGCGCTCTGATGGCGAACGAGGACACCTCCCGCGAGGCGAAGGAGTCGCTGGACCGAGAAGAGGAGTGGGAGACCGAAGGCGGGCATGCCGCAGCGGCGGCCGAGAACCCGAACCCGCCCGGATCTATGAGCTCCGCCCGAGGGAGGTGAGGACGTGGAGATCGCCATCACCTCGCCGTGGACACCACGCACACGGCAGAGCCGACGCGGTCCTGGCTGGCAGCCAGTCAGTCCTCCGTGCAGGACCTCACACAGACGGACGAAATCTGAGGCGAGGACCCTCGTCGGCGCCTGGCACGATTGGGCGGCAGTCATGGCAACACTCCACGAGCGGAAGCACTACCGCGAAGCGATCATGAAGGCCCTGTACGAGGCCACGGAAGGCAATCGTCTCCTCGGCGTCACCGGGGCGAAGCTGCACGACGACCTCCAGGTCCCCGAGCAGGATCTGGCCGCCGCCTGCGCATATCTGGTCGGCGAGGGACTCATCACCGTCGACTGGGCCCAAGGAAACACACCCGCGATGGTCACACTGACACATCAGGGAATCCGGCTCATGGAGGTCGAAGAGGAGGAACGCGGCTGACACGGCGCGGGCCCCATCCGGTCAGGGACCGCATGGCAAAAGGGTCTCCTGGGATTGGTGACGGCTCTGGTTCCAATCCCCCGTCGTTTGAACAACCGGTCTGCGAGCGCAGGATTGAGTCCGTCCTTGTCATGTCTAGTACTGAGATTTATATAGTCAAATAGGCGATGTTGCCATGTTGCATCCCGCCTCGGGAAAGGGAGTGACTGATGATGCTTATGCGAACCGACCCCTTCCGTGAGTTCGACCGACTGACCCAGCAGCTGCTGGGCGCCGCCGCGAGGCCGGCGGCAATGCCTATGGACGCCTTCCGGGAGGGTGACATCTTCGTGGTCGAACTGGACCTGCCCGGTGTGGATCCCGAGACGATCGACCTGGACGTCGAGCGGAACGTGCTGACGGTCAAGGCCGAACGCCGCCCCAGCGCGGGTGAGAACGCCGAAGTACTGATCGCGGAGCGGCCGACCGGCTCCTTCAGCCGCCAGTTCTTCCTCGGGGAGACCCTGGACACCGAACGCATCGACGCCGCCTACGACGCCGGGGTGCTTCGGCTGCGCATCCCGATCGCCGAACAGGCCAAGCCCCGCAAGATCGCCATCACCGGCGGAAACACTCCCAAGCAGATCCGCGGCTGAGCCCCACTCTTCGATACCGAGTTGATAGATCGTCAGAACCTCGTCAGCGTGTTCGGGACCCATGGCCACGATGCGAACGCCGTTTGGGGCAGTCACGCCTGCTCCGCCGGGGCGATCTCGTCGATCAGGCCGCGAATGCGCTTCTCGATCTCGTCACGGATGGGGCGGACGGCGTCGACTCCCTGTCCGGCCGGGTCGGGGAGCTCCCAGTCGAGGTACCGCTTGCCGGGGAAGACGGGGCAGGTGTCGCCGCACCCCATGGTGATGACCACGTCGGACGCCTGGACGGCCTCGACGGTGAGCACCTTGGGTACCTCGGCGGAGATGTCGATGCCCGCCTCCGACAGTGCTTCGACGACAGCGGGGTTGACCGTGTCGGCGGGTGCGGACCCGGCGGAGCGGACCTGTACGCGGTCGCCCGCAAGGTGCGTGAGGAACGCAGCAGCCATCTGTGAGCGTCCGGCGTTGTGGACGCAGACGAACAGGACGGACGGCAGCGCGGCGGGAGTGTTCATGGCTGGTGTCTTTCTCGGCAGGATGGGTCAGGGGAGGGAGGGAGCCGCGAGTTCAGGTTCGCCCTGAAGAGGGACAGCGTCGGTCTGCACGGCTGCCGAGCGCCCGAACACTACGGTCACCAGCCCCAGTCCAAGCGCGGCACCGACTACCTGCGCGGCGATGAACGGGGCGAGCGAGCCCGGCGCGATGCCGGCGAACGTGTCCGTGAAGGCTCGGCCGACGGTAACCGCCGGGTTCGCGAACGAGGTGGAGGACGTGAACCAGTACGCCGCGCCGATGTAGGACGCCACGGCGACTGGGCCGAACTGGGCGCGTCCGGTCCGGGCCAGTCCGGAGATCAGCAGGACAAGCCCGGCGGTCGCGACCACCTCGCCCAACAACAAGTGACCGGCGGAACGGTCATGGGTGGACCACTGCACCAGCGGCTTGCCGAACATGGCATCGGCCACGATCGCCCCGACGACAGCCCCCGCGGTCTGGGCCGGGACATAGGCGGCTACGTCCCGTCCGGTCAGCCCGTCTCTGCTGCGGCGGCCGGTGAGCCAGGCGGCGAGCGTCACGACAGGGTTGAAGTGGGCCCCGGAAACCGGCCCCAGCAGGGCGATGAGCACGCCCAGGCCGAAGACGGTGGCCAGTGAGTTGGCCAGCAGCTGGACACCGACGTCCCTGGTCAACTCGGTTGCCTGAATCCCGGAGCCGACCACCACGGTGACCAGGGCGGCCGACCCCACAGCTTCGGCGACGGCCCGGCGTCCCAGTGAGGTGCTCACGCGGTCACCTCGGCCGTCTGCGACGTCTTCAGGAACGCGGCGAGCCGGTCGAGGGTGGCGGGCAGGACCCAGTAGTAGACCCACGTGCCCCGGCGCTCGCAGTCGATCAGACCGGCCTGCCGCAGCAGCTTGAGGTGATGCGAGATCGTCGGCTGGGACAGGTCGAAGGCCGGGGTCAGGTCGCACACGCAGACCTCCCCCCCTGCCTGCGAGGCGATCATCGACAGCAGGCGCAGTCGTACCGGGTCGCCCAGCGCCTTGAAAAGCCTCGCCAGCTCTACGGCCTGATCCTCATCCAGAGGCGCGGTCACCAGCCCCGGGCAGCATGCAACGGCCTCGTCGCCCTGCCCGAGCACTACAAGTTCTTGCTTCGACATGCGTCTATGTTGACATCCTTCGATCCAAGTCACAAGCTTGCATCGACAGACATCAATGCAAGCCGATGGGAGCCCTGCCATGTCCCGTGCTCAGCTCGCCCTGCGCGTCAGCGACCTGGAAGCGTCGATCACCTTCTACTCGAAGCTCTTCGGCGCCGAACCGGCCAAGCGGCGCGAGGGCTACGCCAACTTCGCCATCACCGAGCCCCCGCTCAAGCTCGTTCTGATCGAGGGCGAGCCCGGACAGGACACCCGCCTGGACCACCTCGGCGTCGAGGTCGAATCCACCGACCAGGTCAGCGAGGCCACCAGCCGTCTCAAGGACGCCGGTCTGGCCACCTTCGAAGAGAACGACACATCCTGCTGCTACGCCCTCCAGGACAAGGTGTGGGTCCATGGGCCGGGCCAGGAGCCGTGGGAGGTCTACGTCGTCAAGGCCGACGCCGACACCCTCGGCAAGAGCGCCGACCCCAGCGCGACGGGTGACGGGTGCTGCACCAGCCAGGCCGCGGAAGAAGCTCCGACAGCAGCGGGCTGCGCCTGCGGCAAGTGATCGAACGATCTTTCAGGCAGCCTGCTGTCTCAACTCGCCATAAGGGCCGTGCCCCAGTCGTGCCCGATCTGACGGGAACCCACGGGGAACAGCGGGAACCATCGGGCAACAGAACGGCCCCCGACCATTTCACCGGTCGGGGGCCGTTCAACTGCGCGGTGGGTGTGGGATTTGAACCCACGGTGACTCGCGCCACGACGGTTTTCAAGACCGTTCCCTTAGGCCGCTCGGGCAACCCACCCCGCGCCGTCCACGATCGTCGACGGCGCGGGGACAAGACTAGCCGGTCAGCTGTCGCCCTCGCGCTGTCCCAGGGTGACGTCCACGGTCTGGGTCTTGCCGTCGCGCGTGTAGGTGAGCTTGACGGTGTCGCCGGGCTGGTGGGTCCAGATCTCGCCGATCAGGGTCGGGCCGCTGTCGATCACGTGGTCGTCGAGCTTGGTGATGACGTCGCCGGGCTTGAGGCCGGCCTTGTCGGCGGGGCCGTTCGGGGTGACCGCGTCCGAACCGCTCGCGCCCTGCTCGGTGATCTTCGCACCGCCGGTGCCCTCTTCGAGGGAGACCGAGGCGCCGATCACCGGGTAGACCGGCTTGCCCGTCTTGATCAGCTGCTGGGCCACGTGCTTGGCCTGGTTGATCGGGATCGCGAAGCCGAGGCCGATGGAGCCGGACTGGCTGGCGCCGCCGAGGCCGCCGCCGCTCGACGACTGAATCGCCGAGTTAATGCCGATGACCGCACCCTGCGCGTCAAGAAGAGGGCCACCCGAGTTGCCCGGGTTGATCGAGGCGTCCGTCTGCAGGGCGCTCATGTACGAGGCCTTGCTGCTGGCGTTGCCGTCGCTGGAGGCCACCGGACGGTTCTTGGCGCTGATGATGCCCGTGGTCACCGTGTTCGAGAGACCGAAGGGCGCGCCGATCGCGATGGTGGAGTCGCCGACGGCCACCTTGTCGGAATCACCGAGGGCGAGCGGCTTCAGGTCCGACGGGGCGTTCTTGAGCTTGATGACCGCGACGTCGTAGCCCTGCGCGTGGCCGACCACCTCGGCGTTGTACTTCTTGCCGTCGGGGAAGGTAGCGGTGAGCTTGCCACCGTCGACCGCGTCCGCCACGACGTGGTTGTTGGTGAGGATGTGGCCCTGAGTGTCGAACACGAAGCCGGTGCCGGTGCCGCCCTCGCCGCTGGTGCTCTCGGCCTCGATGGTGACCGTGCTCGGCAGCGCCTTGGCGGCCACGTTCGCGACCGTCCCCGAGGCGCGCTTCACATCGCCGCTGCTGCTCGGGGCGGAGACCGTCGTCGAGTCGGTGGCGTTGTCGTTGTTCTTGGCCAGTGAGTAGCCGATGCCGCCGCCGACACCGCCCGCGACCAACGCGGCCACCAGGATGGCGGCGACCAGGCCGCCGCGCCCGTTCTTCGGCTTCGGCGCGGGCTGCTGGTAGGAGGAACCCCAGCCGCCGGCCCCCGAGCCGCCGCCGTCCGCGTAAGACGGAACGGCGGGCGGCGGAGGCGGCCAGCCCGCCTCGGCCGCGGAGCCGGGGGCTCCGGTGCCCTGTGCGTGCGGGTCGGCGCCCTGTCCGGCCCCGACGGACGCGTACGCCGGCTGCTCCGCGAGCGCCGGTGCCTGCTCCGGCGCGCCGGGGGCGCTCGGAGGCACCGCCGGGATCGGGGTGGTCGGCGCGCCCCCGTCGGGCGCAACGTTCTGCGCGGAAGCAGCGGGAGTTTCCACCGGCACAGGAGGTGCGGACGGGGCCGGGGGTACTGCAGTGCCCTCGTTCTCGGTGCTCACAGCTCTTCTCCTCGATCCACGGCTGTTGTTCTCGGTCGCACTCGGTCACGCTCACTCACGCTTGTCGACGGCCCGGCGCGATTCAGCTGTGCATGTGCTTTTGTACGCCGTCAGCTTTTCCCACCGGACGTCAGAGCACCATAAGCGGTGCCTGTGGGTCCGGGGCCATCCTTTATAACGGACACGTCTGGCGAAATCGATGCATTCCTGATGTCTCGGACCTCACATCAGCCCCCTGACGGTGGCACCATGACGCGGTGACCCTCGCACGACAGCACCCGATTCAGGTCGTCGCCCACCGAGGTGCCTCCGAAGAGGCCCCCGAGCACACCCTGGCCGCGTACAAGAAGGCGATCGAGGACGGTGCGGACGCCCTCGAGTGCGATGTACGGCTGACCGCGGACGGCCATCTCGTCTGTGTCCACGACCGCCGCGTCAACCGTACGTCCAACGGCCGCGGAGCGGTCTCGGCCCTGGAGCTCGCCGAGCTCGCCGCGCTGGACTTCGGCTCGTGGAAGAACCGCGACGAGTCCCCCGACTGGGAGTACGGCCCCGGGGACCCGCAGGACACCTCCGTCCTCACCCTGGAGCGGCTGCTCGAACTCGTCGCCGACGCGGGGCGCCGCGTCGAGCTGGCCATCGAGACGAAGCACCCGACCCGCTGGGCGGGCCAGGTCGAGGAGCGGCTGCTGATTCTGCTGAAGCGTTTCGGCCTGGACGCCCCCGAGTCCGCCGCCGAGTCGCCCGTACGCGTCATGAGCTTCTCGGCGCGCTCGCTGTCCCGCGTCCGCGCCGCTTCCCCGACCTTGCCCACGGTCTATCTGCTGCAGTTCATCTCGCCCCGACTGCGTGACGGACGGCTGCCGGCGGGTGTCCGGATCGCGGGCCCCTCGATGCGGATCGTGCGCAGTCACCCCGCGTACGTCGAACGGCTGAAACGAGCCGGACACCAGGTACACGTCTGGACCGTGAACGAGCCCGAGGACGTCGATCTCTGCGTTGAGCTGGGCATCGACGCCATCATCACCAACCGCCCGCGCGCGGTGCTGCGCCAGCTGGGCAGCTGACTCCGGCGCACCGCTTCCAGGAAGCCGCCTTCGGAATCCCCGAATCCGTCGTCGAATTCGGGCCACGCCATTACAGGGAGTGCACCGGCGCGTTCGTTCCGTGTTCGATCGTTACGAGTGCGTCAGCAGACGTGGATTGGCCGGTTTCCGGTCCAGTCCAAAGGGGCATTCACACCGTGGCGTGGGGCAAAGGAGGTCTCGGGGGTGGCGTTGGTGGTGGCACAGGAGGTGCCCACGTCGTCGAGCATGGCCGTACCCCATGGCCCTGCGGGCGTGGGGAAAGCAAGACACCGGATGCGTGATCAGCTGCGCTCCGGTGGCGTGGCGGAATCGGTCGTCGACGACGCCGTACTGATCCTTTCCGAACTGCTCAGCAATGCGTGCAGACACGGCAGGCCGCTGGGTGACGCCCTTGCCGGCGACGGCGACGTGCGGGCCGCGTGGCGCATCGACCCGTCCGGAAGACTCACCGTCGAAGTGACGGACGGCGGTGGTCCGACCCGCCCGGTTCCGGCCACGCCCTCGGTCACCGCACACGGCGGCCGCGGGCTGAACATCATCAGGGCGCTCGCCAAGGACTGGGGCGTACGGGACGACGCCCGCGGCGAGGTCACGGTGTGGGTCGTCGTGCAGGAAGACGTGAGTGACACGGCAGCCGCGCGTCGGCGTGACGATTTCGCTACGCGCGTCGCGTCACCGACCGTGTCGGCGATACCCGAGCTGGACTTCGCGGACGCCTTCGACGACCTCGACTGAACCCGACCGCGCCACGCCGAGCGGGCTCGATTCGTCACGACAACAACCTCGGCCGAAGCGTCCGTTCCGGGACGACCCGGTGCGTTGTCCACAGGGTCCCGTCGGCTCTCGCACGAACGGCTAGGCTCGCGCCCGTACGAGACGAGCCGTGATCGGGAGACACCCACGATGGGCAAGAAGCGACCCCAGACGAAGGCCAAGCAGCCGCAGCTGAAGGACGGCGGCGAGATCCCGGTTGTCGGCGCTCGCGAGCCCTGCCCCTGCGGCAGTGGCCGCCGCTACAAGGCCTGTCACGGCCGAGCGGCCGCGCACGCCGTGACCGAGCTGGTGCACCGCCCCTTCGAGGGCCTGTCGGGCGAGGGCGACTGGGTCGCGCTGCGCGAGCTGGTGCCCGCCGCGACCGTCGAGCTGAAGCTCAAGGAGAAGCTCCCCGAGGGCGTCCCCTCGGTCACACTCGCCACCGTCCTGCCGATGGCATGGCCCGCGCTGCGCCGCGACGACGGCTCGGTCCTGCTCGGTCTGCAGAACGACACGGCGTCCGGCGACATCAGCCGCGACCTGGCCGACACCCTCCAGCGCGCACTCACCGCGCAGCCCGGCACTCCGGTGGAGGGCCGCCGCGCCCCGGCCGACGGTCCGCGGCTGCAGGACCTGCTCGACCCCGAAGGCGCGTTCGAGCCAGTTGTGCACGCGGGCTTCGAATTCTGGGTCCCGGACGCGGAGAACGCGACGCCGGAAGTGACCGCCTCTCTGGAGCGGGCCAACGCCGCCGCCATCCCGACCGTGAAGCTCTCCGGGGTCGACGCCGCCTACTGGTGCGAGACCCCCGACAAGAACCACCTCCGCTGGGTCATGCCCCACCCGGAGGAGCAGCTTCTGGACGCGCTGGCCCGGCTGCACGCGGCCGGTCGGTCGAGCCTCGGAGAGGGCACCCGGCTGGTCGGCTCCTTCCGTGCGCACGGGCTCACGGTGCCGGTCTGGGACCTGCCGACGGGCGTCACGGCGGACGACACCGAGAAGCCGGCGGCCGAGTTCGCCGAGCGCCTCGCCACTGCTCTGGCCACGGACGCACCGCTCACCCCGGAGGAGCGGCGCGCGCGCGGCGGTCTCACCAACCGACAGGTGACTCTCAGCTGACACACAGACGGGGGAACTGACCGGCCGGTCAGCCGGTCAGGACCTCACAAACGGGTGACTCCTGTCACAACTCCCCGTTGCGACAGGTAAATCCGTGTCCGAATAGCCGAGATCGAATTTGCGAACCGCCGATCTCTTGTTACCGTTCGAGTAGCCCGGTTGCTGGTGCATCCCCCGTCGCCAGCAACCGGGTCTTTCCATGTGCGCCATCCCTTGCGCCGTCAACGGCCTTGCTACAGGCCCGAGTTGCTCCCCGAGCGCAGCAACAGCGGCCCACGGGCCCCGGCGCCTTTCGCGAACTCCGCGACCGCCGTGTAGGCCCCCGCATCGCCCGTCGTCCGCTCCCTGGGCGTCTCGCACACCCCCGGATCGTCGTCAGCCCCCACCGCGCAGTTGATCTGCACCGTGCGGCCACCGGGTCCCATGACGCTCAGCACGGAGCTCAGCTCGTCGCCGGTCGCGTTGCGGTAGTAGGTGCGTGCCCAGGTGTCCTCACCCTGCGTGAGGACACAGGTCTGCGCCTCGATACCGTCGGGCGAGGACAGTTCGGGTCCGCACCGGACCGCGGTGGCGAGGCCGAGACCGACCAGCAGGGGGGAGCGCGTGGGCTCCGGAGTCTGCGGTCGGTCATCGGCACGCGCGGACCCGCGTACGTCTCCGGGGTCCGCGTCGCCCACGGGGCCGGCGAACGCCACAGCCAGCGGCAGCGCGACGATGAACGCCACGACGCCTGCCAGCGCCACCAGGCGGACTCTTCGGGGGTCTGGGGGCCACCCCACGGAATGACGCAGCATAGGGCGGACGATAACGAGCGGGAGCGGGCGTTCGGTTCGCCGCGCGCCCGACACCCCTACAACTCGGGTGCGCTCACACCCGTACGAGTGAGGGCCTCCACCACGGCGTCCACCACGGCCTCGACATCGGGCACCCAGGGGGCGGCCGAGCCGGGCATCGGGGCGCGCTCCCAGCGAATCTGGCCCTGGCCGGTCTCGGACGGCGGCAGCGCGATGTAGCCGCCCTCGCCGTGGAACCGGAGGGAGCCGGGAACGAAGTCCTTGGCGTAGAGCAGCTCGCCGAGCTGCTCCATGGAGTAGGGCGCGACGAGGATCGACCAGCGCGTGGGGGACGCGACGACGGGGCCGAGGCGCATGCCCTTGCGGTCGAGGGCGTCGAGGGCGCGGGCCGCCGCGAGGGCGGGCAGGCTCACCGCGCAGGGGGCCGTGCCGCCGGTGGCCAGCACGATGGATGCCGACGGTCGGTTGGTCCACCACCAGCGCACCATGCGCTCGTCGGTGGTGGCCGCGAGGAGACCGGGGTCGAAGGGATGGGCGCCGGGCACCGTGCACTCCGGGTCGGGGCATCCGCAGCGGGCGCGCCCCTGCGGGTCCGCCGCCACACCCGGGAGTACGGGCCACCGCCATTCGGTCGCGAAGGTCAGGGCCGCGCCGAGCACCTCAGGCCTCCCATTGTTTCGCCTGGACAGGAGCCTGCGTCGCCTTCCGAGGATCTCGCGCATGAGCGCTCGTTCCTTTCCGTTGCACGCCTGGCAACACCGAGGACCACATCACACCATGTGTCGATCACTTCACTGTGCGTACCTGCTGGCGCATCACACCCCTGCTGGAGGCAAGGGGAACCCCTCTGGGCCGAGCGTTTGGCTGCGTCCGCGTCCATACTGCGTCTATCTAAAGCATGGGCATGGCGTGGGGTGGCGGCGCCTGGCGTTTTACTGTCCCGCGTATTTCTTGCCGCCTCCGCCACGGGAGGATGGGGCACGGTCGTCGGTGGTTAAGACGCCCGGGTCCAGTGCCAGGTTCCGGGCTGATCTCAACCACCCCTGGCCTTCTCCGAGTACGTACCCATCACGACCGCTGTGACGCTCCGTCGAACTAGGCCAGTCGACCTCAATAAGCCGTTGCCCGAGTCAGTTTTAAGCCAACTTTGCTTTCCCGCAAGGGTTACCGACAGTCTCATGGACACCAGGAATCCCAGCAGGACAATGCTGGACATCCCCTCACGAGTGCGTGTACATGTGGAGACACTGCCAGCGGCGCAGAACGACATGGGGGTTTGCGATGCTATTGAGCAATACGCACCGGTCGGAAAGCCGGACGCCATGAACGCCCCTCACCTTCCGAAAGTGGCTGGAATCGATTCAACGGTTCCCTCGCCCGCACACACTGTCACGCCGACGCCTGCCGCCACGGGTGCCTCCTCGGCCACCTCTTCCACCGGCGCCGGAGCCGTTCTCCAAGATCGCCTCGCCGGCTGGGTCTCGGATCTCACCACGCTCCACGAACTCACCGAGCGCCTGGCGCGCACCGCGACACTGAGCGAGGCGCTGCAGGAACTCTTGCGCGCCGGAGCCGCCCTCGTCGGCGCCCGGCGCGGCCTCGTCGTCCTGGAACCGGGCGACGCACTCGGCCCCGACACCACGATCGGCCTCGGCCTCGCCCGGGCGGATCTCGGCCACATCGAGACCGTGCCGCGCAGCTCCATGTCGTACGGAAAGATCCTGGACGGACTGCCGGGCGGCGAGGGCGAGATCGCCCAGCCCGATCTCTTCTCCGAGGACGGCCTCGACCCTCGCCACCGCGAGGTGGCCGCCCGGCTCGGCTACGCCGCGAGCTACGCACTCCCTCTGGCCACCGAGGCGGCGGGCCGACTGGGCGCCGCCGTATGGCTCTACGACGAGCCCGCCGAACCGGTCGAGCGCCAGCGCCATCTCGTCGGCCTCTACGCCCGCTACGCGACCGAGCACTTGGCACGGCTGGTGGAACTGGAGCGCACGCGCGCGTGCATGACGACGATCTCCGAGGAGCTGCTCCCCCCACGGCTTCCCCGGGTTTCCGGCGTCCAGCTCGCCGCACGGCACCGCACGGGGCCGCGCGGCGGCGGCGACTGGTACGACGCGCTGCCGCTGCCCGACGCCGCGCTCGGCCTCGCCGTCGGCTCGGTCACCGGGTGCGGGCCCAGCGCGGTCGCCGCGATGGGCCGGCTGAGGGCGTCCTTGAGGGCGTACGCCGTGATGGAGGGCGAGGACCCCGTCGCCGTCCTGTCCGATCTCGAACTGCTGCTGCGGCTGACCGAGCCCGCCCGCTCCGCGACCGCTCTCTTCGCGTACTGCGAGCCCGCGCTGCGCAAGCTCACGCTGGCCGGGGCCGGACACAGCCCGCCGCTGGTGATCGGCGCGCGGCGCACGGAATTCGTGGAGACCTCGCTGTCGGCCCCGCTGGGGATGCTCGCCTGCTGGGAGGCGCCGAGCGTCGAACTGACCACCGGGCCCGGCGAGACCGTGCTGCTCTACACCGACGGCCTGCTGCACCGCACCGGTGACCCCATGGACCGCGCCTTCGCCCGGCTGCACGCGGCGGCGGCGAGCGTCCCCCGGGCGCTGCGCGAGGACCCCGGCGCGATCGTCGACCACGTTCTTCGCAGTGTGCTGCCGGACGGGCTCGACGAGGCCGACAGCCAGGAGGACGTCGTACTCCTGGCGGCACGATTCGAGTGAGCCGTACGTAACAGGTCTTCCGGCCCTGGGCCCCCTTCAGCACGACCGTACGATGGTGGGGGTCCAGAGTCGTATCTAGGAGGCAGACCGTGTCGGAGGCGCTCACCCCGGAGACCCCGGAAGCCGTACTCGACGACGCCGCTGACGAAGCGGGCGAAGAGGAGCCGATCAAGCAGCGCAAGAACGGCCTGTACCCGGGCGTGTCCGATGAGCTGGCCGAGAACATGAAGTCCGGCTGGGCCGACACGGAGCTGCGCGGCCTGGAGCCGATCGCACAGGCCGAGTACACCGCCGCCCGCCGCGCCGCGCTCTCCGCGCGCTTCCCGGGCGACCGCCTGGTGATCCCCGCGGGCAACCTGAAGACCCGCTCGAACGACACGGAGTACCCCTTCCGCGCCTCGGTCGAGTACGCGTACCTCACCGGCAACCTGACCGAGGACGGCGTCCTGGTCCTGGAGCCGACCACTTCCCCGGATGGGAGGGGCGGCCACAAGGCGACGATCTACCTGCTGCCGCGCTCCGACCGCGAGAACGGCGAGTTCTGGCTGTCCGGCCAGGGCGAGCTGTGGGTCGGCCGCCGCCACTCCCTCGCCGAGGCCGGGCAGCTGTACGGCATCCCCGCCTCGGACGTGCGCGAGCTGGCCGACAAGCTGAAGGAAGCCACCGGTCCGGTTCGTGTCGTGCGCGGCTACGACGCCGGTATCGAGGCGGCCCTCACCGACAAGGTGACCGCCGAGCGCGACGAGGAGCTGCGGGTCTTCCTCTCCGAGGCGCGGCTGGTCAAGGACGAGTTCGAGGCCGGCGAACTGCAGAAGGCCGTCGACTCGACCGTGCACGGCTTCGAGGACGTCGTACGGGTCCTGGACAAGGCCGAGGCCACCAGCGAGCGCTACATCGAGGGCACCTTCTTCCTGCGCGCGCGGGTCGAGGGCAACGACATCGGATACGGCTCGATCTGTGCCGCCGGGCCGCACGCCTGCACCCTGCACTGGGTGCGCAACGACGGCCCGGTCCGCTCCGGCGACCTGCTGCTGCTCGACGCGGGCGTCGAGACGCACACGCTCTACACCGCCGACGTCACGCGCACGCTGCCGATCAACGGCACGTACACGGAGATCCAGAAGAAGATCTACGACGCCGTGTACGAGGCCCAGGAGGCCGGTATCGCGGCCGTGCAGCCGGGCGCCAAGTACCGCGACTTCCACGACGCGGCGCAGCGCGTCCTGGCCGAGAAGCTCGTCGAGTGGGGTCTGGTCGAGGGCCCGGTCGAGCGCGTCCTGGACCTTGGGCTGCAGCGCCGCTGGACCCTGCACGGCACCGGCCACATGCTCGGCATGGACGTCCACGACTGCGCCGCCGCGCGGACCGAGACGTATGTCGAGGGCACGCTGGAGCCGGGCATGTGCCTGACCGTCGAGCCGGGCCTGTACTTCCAGGCGGACGACCTGACGGTTCCGCAGGAGTACCGGGGCATCGGCGTCCGCATCGAGGACGACATCCTGGTCACCGAGAACGGCAACCGGAACCTGTCGGCGGGGCTCCCGCGCCGCTCCGACGAGGTCGAGGCCTGGATGGCATCCCTGAAGGGCTGACATAGTGCCCCGCGAGGGCTGATACAAGACTGCTGGCCGGGTGCCCTTCTGGGTACCCGGCCATTGGTGTGTCCAGGGGGTCCGGTGACCCCAGGGGTTTTGGTGTGCCTAGGGGGCGGCTTTTCGTGGACGACTTCTGGTCCGGCGTCGGCGTGGACCTGCATCTGGAACCGGACGCCACGGCGGGGCGCAGGGCCGGGCTCGAGCGCGCCCTGCGGGACGCCGTGCGCGACGGACGGCTCGCTCCCGGCACCCGACTGCCCGCGACCCGGCGGCTCGCGGCCGAGCTGGGTCTCTCGCGCGGGACGGCGAAGGGGGCGTACGACCAGCTGATCGCCGAGGGGTATTTGACCGCGCGGCAGGGGTCGGGCACCGAGGTCGCCCGATTGCCGACCACCTCCTTGGAGGCGCCGGACGGGCGTGCACGCGCGCGTGCACCGCGTTTCGATCTGCGCCCCGGCAGCCCGGACGTCGGTACGTTCCCGGCGGCGGCCTGGCTGCGATCCCTGCGCCGCGCGATCGCGACGGCACCCTCCCTGGCGTACGACTACGGGGATCCGCGCGGCCGGATCGAACTGCGGACGGCGCTGTCGGGCTACCTGGGGCGGGCACGCGGGGTGATCGCGCCGCCCGAGCGGATCGTCATCACTTCGGGGTACGTACAGGGGCTCGCGCTCCTCACGCGGGTGCTGGACGGCGGGACGGTCGCCATGGAGGACCCGGGGCTGCCGTTCCACCGGGATGTGGTGCGCAAGAGCGGCGGAACCGTGGTGCCGCTGCCGGTCGACGAACGCGGCGCCTGTGCGGGCGAGTTGGCTGCTGTTGGCGCGAACGCGGTCGTCGTCACGCCGGCGCACCAGTACCCGACCGGCGTGACCCTGCACCCCGAGCGGCGGCGGGCACTCACCGACTGGGCACGCGCGCGTGCCGGACTGATCGTCGAGGACGACTACGACGGGGAGTTCCGCTACGACCGGCAGCCGGTCGGCGCTCTGCAGGGGATGGCGCCGGGCCATGTCGTGTACCTGGGGACGGCCTCCAAGACGCTCGGACCGGCGCTGCGCCTCGGCTGGATGGTGCTGCCGCCGCACCTGGTCGACGCGGTCGCCGACATCAAACTGCACAGCGACCATCACACCGAGTCCATCGGCCAGTTGGCGCTCGCCGAGATGATCGACAGCCACGCTTACGACCGCCATGTGCGCGCGTGCCGACTGCGGTACCGGCGGCGCAGGGACCAGCTCCTGGACCGGCTGGGGGCGCGCAGGAGCGTACGGGGGATCGCCGCCGGGCTGCACGCGTTGGTGGAGGTGGCGGACGAGGCGGAGGTACTGGCGCGGGCGCAGGAGGAGGGGCTGACGGTCGGCCGTCTCGGGGACCACTGGCACGCACCCGGTCAGGAGCGGCCGCAGGGGCTGGTCGTGGGGTACGGGACGCCTCGGGAGCGGCTGTATCCCGAGGCATTGGAGGTGTTGGGGCGGGTGCTCGACGGGGTGTGAGCCCAGTCCGAGCCGGAGCTGACGGATGTCATGGGACGACCATGGATTGGGTCATGAAAAGGCGTGAGGAATGGGCCTGTTGAGCGGTCCACCCAGTCCGTAGCGTCGAAGGCATGACGAATCCGGCAGCACGTCCCACGTCGAGCCGCCTCCTTCCGCCGGCCGGCCCGCAGCGCGTCCTCGCCGTCGCTCAACTGGGCAACTCCGTGGGGGACGGCGCCTACTACGTGACGTCCGCTCTGTACTTCACGCATGTCGTGGGACTCGCCCCCGCACGTGTGGGGCTCGGGCTGACCGTCGCATGGGCGGTCGGCTCGCTGGTGGGAGTGCCGCTGGGCCGGCTCGCCGACCGGCGCGGGCCGCGTGGCACGGCGATGCTGCTGGCGCTGGCGACCGCGGCGGCGGTGGCGTCCTTCCTGGTCGTCCGCGGCTTCGTCCCCTTCGTCCTCGCGGCATGCGCGTACGCGTCGGCGCAGTCGGGACTCGCTGCGGCCCGGCAGGCGCTGCTCGCGGGACTGGTGCCGGCCGGGGAGCGGACCGGGCTGCTCGCCCATCTCCAGTCGACGCTCAACGCCGGTCTGGCGGTGGGGGCGGGCCTCGGCGGACTCGCGCTGCACGCCGGCACGCGGGCCGCGTATCTCGGGGTGTTCGCACTGGACGCGGTGAGCTTCCTGTTGTGCGCGGCACTGCTGTTGCGGCTGCCGTCGGTGCCGGCCGCGGCACCCGTGGCGGTGCGCCGGGGACAAGGACTCGGCGTCCTACGCGACCGCCCGTACGTGCTGGTCACATTCCTCAACACCGTGCTGCTGCTACGGATGCCGCTGCTGAGCCTCGGCATCCCGCTGTGGATCACCGAGCGCACCGAGGCGCCCGCCTGGCTGGTCTCCGCGCTGTTCGTACTCAACACGGGTGCGGTGATGGGCTTCCAGGTACGGATGGCCCGCGGTGTCACGGGCCTCGCGACCGCCACACGCGCAATACGCCGCTCCGGGTGGGTCATGCTGGCGTCCTGCGCGGTCTTCGCCCTGTCGTCCGGCGCCTCCCCGCTTCTCGCCGCTGGGATCCTCGTGGTGGGCGCGGTCCTCCAAGTCGTTGCCGAGATGCAGCAGTCCGCGGGCTCCTGGCAACTGGCCTTCGACCTCGCCCCGTCGGACCGCATGGGTGAATACCAGGGCTTCTTCGGCACCGGCATCACCGTGGCCCGCACCGTGGGCCCACTCGTCCTGACGACCCTGCTGGTGAGCTGGGGGACTCCTGGGTGGCTGCTGCTGGGGGGCTTGATGGTGGGGGCTTCGTATGGGACGGGGCCGGCAACGAGGTGGGCTGCCACGAGGCGGGTCGGCGAACGCCCGTACATAGCCGCGGGCGATCGCGCCGCCGCGACACCAACCCACCCGTCCCAGCCGCGGACAATCGTGCCGCTGGGGCGGCACGGGTGGGCGCAGCGGCACCCTGTCGCGCCGGTAAGCGCATCCGCCCCGAGCTCAGCACCGGCGTTGGGTGCCCCTCTCAGGCAGCCCGCACCGCTGAGTTGACCACCACCGGAAACGAGTCCACGAACAGCGCCCCGGCAAGAAGCGCCCCGCTCCCACGCGGACTCCACGCGCGCGCGTGGAGGTCGTCGTCGAAGGCGGACAGCGCCTCGCGACCCGCCTCCGTGAAGGTCCCGCCCGCTTCCAGCACCCCACGGGCACCCGCCTGGACATGGCGGAGCCCAAGGGGCCCGGCGGTGTACAGCAACTCCGTGTCCTGGAGGGTGGACACGACGGTGAGCAGGGCGTCGAGCCGGGCGTACGGTTCGGGCGCACCGGCCGTGCGGGCCGTGGCAAGCGCGTCCAACGCCCGCCGTACGTGGGGGAATCCCGCTCGCGCCTCTCCCCGCGCCCCGGCGGCACCGTACTTCGCCGACACGGACGACCCCCGGGACGGCCGCCGCGGCGCCCGCCGGTCGGCGTGCGCCGCTATCCGCTTGGCGGTCGCGGCGACGTCGTTCCCCCTGGCACGGGGGTTCAGGGCCGCGCCCGCGACCAGGAGCCCGAGAGCCCACAGGGCGCCGCGGTGGCCACCACCCGCCAGGGCCACCGAGTGCTCGGTGGACCGGCCGATCGCCCCCAGCTCCGCACGGAGCTCGGGCGTGGGGTGACCGGTGCGGCGAGCGGCGGCCGCCATGGCCGCGAGGCCGGGCTCCAGCGCCTTGGCCGACCAGCGCAGGGAACAGTGGAGAACACCGTAGACCATGTCGTCGGCGAGCTGGGTGTAGTTGCCGGTGTGCTGGGCGTAGGGCTCCAGCACGAAGATCTCCTCGGCGATGTCGTCGTCGAAGAAGAGCTGGCCGGTGTAGTTGACCGTGCCGCCCTCGTAGGTGCCGTCCTCCTTCTCGCCGCCGGTGTGCACCTTGACGTGGATGTGGCAGGTGCGCGGGGTGTACCAGCCCGGGAAGATCGTCTCGAACTTGACGACCCCGTTGGCGTTGGCGATCTGGTAGCCACGCAGATAGGTCTGGTCGTTGGCGGTGGAGCCGTCCTCGCTCTCGGCGGGCGTGGAGCCCCCGGGATTGGCGGTGGTGTAGTCGGAGTAGTAGCCCCAGGCGTCGCAGTGCCAGATCTCCACGGCGGCGCCGGGGACCGGGTTGCAGGAGTCGGTGGTGTCCTGAACGGTGATGCGCAGCGTCAGGGGAACACCGCTCTTGCCCTCGGTGATGTCCTTCCGCACCAGGGCGCCGTCCAGGTAGTACGGCCCCTCGGTGACGCTGGACATCAGCACGCAGGTGCCGCTGCTCGAGCTCGCCGAGGCGGTGGCCTGTGCGTCGGTCGTGGTCGTTTCGTCGGCGAACGCCGCCTGGTATCCGGCGACCGCGAGGCCTCCGGCGGCGACCGTGCCTCCGGTCACCGCGATGGCGCGGCGCCGGGTGATCGACCTGTCTTTGTGGCTTCCCGTCCTGCTGGGAAAATTAGGAACGTCAGCCCTCAAAGGCATGGGGGTGCACTGTGATCGACCTGTGGACTCTGAGAAAGCTGAAGTAGGCGGGAGACCGCGCGAGTGCCTGCCCTAGAACTCCAAGCCGTTCGACAGCAGTGGCAGATGACCTTCGTACAGCTGCGCGAGGTCCTCCGTGCCTCCGCCCTCGACCCAGTGCCGTGGGGCTCCACCGCTGCTCAGAGCTCTAGGCCGTCAGCAAAGAAGGGTCCTTCTTCCACTTGAGGATCTTGTCGAAGCTGACCACCGCACCGCCCCGCCCCGGCTCGTTGCCGATGTGGACGTGGTCGGCGAGCTCCTGGATCAGACACAGGCCGCGCCCGTGCTCCGCATCGCCGCGCGCCGGACGCAGGGGGGTGCGGGCACGGCCGACCGGGAAACCGGGGCCGGAATCGACGACTTCGATGCGGCACTTCTCGCCGTCGAGGTAGGCGGTCACCCGGTAGGCCTCGGCCGATGCGCCGTGCGCCACGTCCCCGCCGTGCTCGACGGCGTTCGCGCAGGCCTCGGTGAGCGCGACGGAGAGGTCGTAGGAGACGTCCGGGTCGACGCCCGCGCTCTCCATCGTGCCGAGCAGCAGGCGTCTGGCGAGCGGAACGCTCGCAGCTTCGCGCCGCAAATGGAGTGACCACCAGATGCTCATGCTCCAGCCTCCCGGCCGCGGCTCGACATACCGTTACGTATTGCCGCAAGCACCCGTGCGCAATCGCCCACTTGACGTGATACCGCCCATACGGCGGATGCGCGCGCGACAGAAACCGGTGTATGTGCGTTCGGCTCGCCGCATATGGTGATCTTGCGGGTCGAACGTCACCTTGCGGACCTGCCGTCAGGAGTGGGTGGGGCCAGTGCGATGATGAGCCCGCCATGACTGCCCCCCACCAGCGCGCGGCGCGCTCCGGACACGGTCTCCGGACAGTGCGCTCCGGACGCGGTCTCCGGATTCTGCGGGCCGCGGTGTTCGCCGCGGTCTGCGTCGTGCTGGCCGCGGCCGGTCATGGGCTCGCCTCCTGCGCCACGGTCCCGCTGTGGACGCTGGGCGCCGGATTCCTCGCGGTCTTCGCCGTCGCCGCCGCGCTCGCGGGGCGTGAGCGTGCGCTGCCGGGCATCGTGGCCCTCCTGGCGGTCGGACAGACCGTGCTGCACACGCTCTTCGGACTCGGCCGGCTCGGCGGTACGTCGTCCATGGGGTCCATGGCTTCGGGCATGTCGATGTCCGACGCCTCGCTCGTCGAGCGGGCCGCACGCCTGGTGTGCGGCACGACCGCGGCGGCGATCAGCCCCGCGCAGGCCCAGAAGATCCTCGCCGACGCGCGGATCGACACGGCCATGACGCAGTCCATGCACCATCCCGCGGACGCCATGTCGGCCACCGCGGGCGCCTCGATGTCGGTGCTGCCCTCGCTGCCGATGCTGCTCGCACACGTCGTCGCGGCCGTCGCCGCCGGATGGGTGCTGCGCCGCGGGGACATGGCGCTGCTGGGTCTCATGCGGCTGTCCGCGCACGGGGTTGCGGAAGGAGCGCTCGTACGGTCCTTGCGCGCCGCGTTCGCTCTCGTACGCGCCCTGCGCACGGGCCTTCCGGGTGCGCCCGACGTGGCGCGCACCCCGTGCCCAGCGCTCCTCGCGCCCCCGAAGCCGCGTACGACCGCGCTTCAGCACACCGTCATCCGGCGCGGGCCACCCTCCTCCACCGCACTCGTCCTCGCCGCCTGACACGACGAGCCACTCCACCGAGGGGCTGCCGTCGTGCGGCACGCGCGCGTGCCTGCCTTTTTCGGTGCCCCGCTCAGGGAGACGTTCTCGTACGCCCCAGAGGCACCGTTTCGCACGCGCACCCCTCTTTCTCGCTGGACTCATCGCTCAAAGTGGAGTGTTCCCTGCCATGAAGGCTTCTCGTATCGCCGCCGCCGGTGTCGCCGCCGCCTCGACCGTGCTCGTCCTGACCGCCCCCGCCTTCGCGCACGTCAGCGTGCAGCCAGAAGGCACGGCCGCCAAGGGCGACTACGCGGTCATCGACTTCAAGGTCCCGAACGAGCGCGACAACGCCTCGACCACCCAGCTCGAGGTGAACTTCCCGACCGACCACCCGCTGGCCTCGGTGATGCCGCAGCCGATCAACGGCTGGACCGTCAAGGTCACCAAGTCCAAGCTGGACAAGCCGCTGGAGATGCACGGCGAGAAGATCTCCGAGGCCGTCACCAAGGTCACCTGGACCGCCGACGACAAGGGCATCGAGCCCGGCTACTTCCAGAAGTTCCCGCTCTCTGTCGGCGCGCTGCCCGAGGACGCGGACGAACTTGTCTTCAAGGCGATCCAGACCTACTCCAACAAGGAGGTCGTGCGCTGGATCGAGCCGCAGAAGGAGGGCGCCGAGGAGCCCGAGAACCCGGCTCCGGTGCTGACGCTGTCCGACGCCTCCGAGGGCGGCCACTCCCACGGATCGTCGACCGCCGAGGACACCGCCGACGACTCCGAGGCGGCCGCCAAGGACACCACCGAGGCAGCGTCCTCCTCCGACAGCAGTGACACCACCGCACGCGTGCTCGGCGTCGTGGGCATCGTCGTCGGCGTGGCGGGCGTGGCGTTCGGCGTCGTGGCCGGCCGTCGGCGTACCAACGCCTGAGGCCCTACCGCTTTCGGTGCGCACCGGGACGTCGTACGACATCTCCGCGACGAGCGGCGTACGACCTCGCCGTCGGGCGTCGTACGACCCCGGTGCGCACCGGAGTTCTCACATCTGGGACATTTTTCTATGCGCAAGAAGACGTATGCCGCGGCCGCCCTGTTCGCCGCCGCCGCTCTGACCCTCTCCGCCTGCGGCAGCGGCGACGACGGCAACAAGCCGATCGCCGACGTGTCCGCCGAGGCCGACTCCGGCAAGGCCGCGACGATCCTCGACAAGCCGTTCGAGAAGCCGGACCTCGTGCTCACCGACACGAGCGGCAAGAAGTACGACCTGCGCGCGCAGACCAAGGGCCGGCCGACGCTGATCTACTTCGGCTACACCCACTGCCCCGACGTCTGCCCGCTGACGATGAACAACCTCGCCGTGGCCAAGAAGCAGCTGCCCAAGGCCCAGCAGGACAAGCTCCGCGTCGTGTTCGTCACCACCGACCCGAACCGTGACACGCCCTCCGCGCTCGGCAAGTGGCTCAAGGGCATCGACTCCGACTTCGTCGGCCTGACCGGCGACTTCGCGACGATCCAGGCCGGTGCCCGCACCCTGGGCATCTCGATCGAGCCGACGTCGAAGGACAAGAACGGCAAGCTCGTCTCCGTACACGGCACCCAGGTCATCGCGTTCTCGCCGAAGACCGACGGGGGCTACGTGCTGTACGGCGAGGACGCCACCGTCGACGACTACACCAAGGACCTCCCCAAGATCATCAAGGGGGAGAACCCGTGAGGCGTCCCGGCCGTCCTTCGCGGTCTCTCGCCGGATGCGCGGTGGTCATAGCCGCGGCGGTGACGCTGGCGGGCTGCGGCTCGGACGACAAGGGCGCCTCGGCCGAGCCCGAACTGAAGGTCACCGGCGCCTATATGCCCGCCCCGAGCATGGACTCCATGGCGGCCGGCTTCTTCACCGTCACCAACTCCGGTGGCGCCGACACCCTGACCTCGGTCACCAGCGACCTCTCGGACGACGTCACGCTGCACTCCACCAAGGGCGGCGCGATGGAGGAGGAGAAGTCCTTCGCGATACCCGCGGAGGGCAGGCTCGACTTCGCGAGCGGCGGCAACCATCTCATGTTCGAAAAGCTCACCCACAAGCCGAAGCAGGGCGAGAAGGTGTCCGTGGAGCTGCACTTCGCCAAGTCCGGCACGGTGAAGATCTCCATGCCGGTGGAGTCCGCGACGTACACCCCGAAGACCGGGCACTGAGGGAGGGATCACCTTGACGCAGACCATCGCCTCCCGCTTCCGGAACCTCCAGAGTCTCAGGAACTTCCGGACACTCTTGCTGCTGTTCCTCGCCGTCTCCGGCGCGCTCCTGGCCGGCGCGGCGCCCGCCTCCGCGCACGCCGCGCTGACCGGCAGCGACCCGAAGCAGGGGTCGGTGGTCGACAAGGCACCCACCCAGGTCTCGCTCACCTTCTCGGAGAAGGTCGCGATGAACGACGGCTCGCTGCGCGTGCTCGACCCCAAGGGCAAGCGGGTCGACACCGGCGGGGCGACCAACCTGAGCGGCACCACGTACGGCGTGAAGCTGCACTCGGGGCTGCCCGACGGCACGTTCACCGTCACTTACCAGGTGGTGTCGGCGGACAGCCACCCCGTCTCGGGCGCCTTCACCTTCTCCATCGGCGCGCCCTCGCAGACTTCCGTCTCGCTGTCCGGCCAAGCGGCGGGCGGCGGAGTCGTCGGCGTGCTCTACGGGACCGCCCGCTATGTCTCGTATGCGGGATTCATCCTCCTAGTCGGCGGTGCGGCCTTCGTGCTGGCCTGCTGGCAGCGCGGCGCCGGGGTCCGGCCGGTGCAGCGCCTCGTGGTCGCCGGATGGCTCGCTCTGACCGGCGCCACGCTCGCGCTGCTGCTCCTGCGCGGTGCGTACGTCGGTTCGGGCAAGGTCGGCGACATCTTCGACCTGACCCTGCTCGGGCAGGTGCTGCAGACCAAGGCGGGCGCGGCGCTGGTGTCGCGGCTGCTGCTGCTCGCCGCGGCGGCGCTGTTCATCGCGGTGCTCTTCGGGGCGTATGTGAAGCGGGACGAGGCCGATGCGTCCGGCGGGCCCGGCGGGTCTCAGGAGTCCGACGAGGACGCCGCCGAGGCCGCTGCCGCCGAGAAGGAGGCCGCCGCCGAGAAGAAGGACCTCACGTTCGGGCTCGCGATCGGCGGTGCCGTCGTCGCGGCGGGCCTTGCCGCGACCTGGGCGATGGCCGAGCACGCCTCGACCGGCCTGCAGCCGGGCATCGCGATGCCCGTCGACGTCCTGCACCTGCTGGCCGTCGCGATCTGGCTGGGCGGTCTTTCGGCGTTGCTGACGGCCCTGTTCAGGGCGCCGGCGCAAGCGCAGATCGACGCGGCGGCCGTACGCCGCTTCTCGCGCCTGGCCTTCGGCAGCGTCCTCGCGCTGGTAGCGACCGGGATCTACCAGTCCTGGCGCCAGCTCGGCTCCTGGTCGGCGTTCACCGACACGGCGTACGGGCAGCTGCTGCTCGTCAAGATTTGCCTGGTGGCGGTCCTGGTCGGCATCGCGTCGATCTCGCGCCGCTGGACCGCGCAGTTGTCGGAGGTCGCCGCTCCGGAGTCCGTGGTGGCGACCGTGGTCGCGCGGCGCGAGAAGGCGCGGGCGACCGTTCCCGCGGACTCCCGGCGCGCCGCCCAACTCGCCCGGCAGCGGGCCGCCGTGGCCACCACCCGCGAGAAGCGCATCCGCGACGCCGACCCGCACCGCGCGGGGCTGCGCCGCTCGGTGCTGGCCGAGGCGGGCGTCGCCATCGTCCTGCTGGCGGTCACGACGATGCTGACGACGACCGAGCCGGGGCGTACGGAGGAGTCCGCCCAGCAGGCCACCGCGACCGCCTCCCAGCGGTCCGGACCGTTGTCCCTGAAGATGCCGTTCGACACCGGCGGTGAGGACGGCAAGGGCACCGTCGAGCTCACCCTCGACCCGGCCCGGGTCGGCGGCAACGAGATGCACGTCTTCGTGGAGCGGCCGAACGGCAAGGCCTTCGACGTCCCCGAGGTGAAGGTCGCCTTCACTCTCGCCGCGAAGCAGATCGGCCCGCTGCCCATCACCCCCGACCGCATCGCCACCGGTCACTGGTCGGCGAGCGGGGTGCAGATCCCCATGGCGGGCGACTGGAAGATCGCGGTGACCGTGCGCACTTCCGACATCGACCAGACGACCGTGAACAAGAACGCGCAGATCGGCTGAACCTCGCAATGGCTGACCACACCACTCCGGAGGCGTCCTCTTCGGAAGCGTCTTCTCCGAAGGCGTCTTCCCCCAAGGTGTCCTCTCGGGAGACCCTTTCTTCGGGGACGTCCCCTCGCAAGGCGTCCCCTCGGGAGACCTCTCGCAAGGTGACCTCTCCCGGGGAGGTCGTTTCGGAAAACACCTCCCCCAGGGACGACGTTTCCCAAGGCACCTCCCCCAAGGGCGTGTTTTCGCGTCGCCGGCTGCTCGGCACCGCGGGTGCCACCGGTCTCGCCCTGGGCGCGGCCGGAGGCGCCGCGGGATACTCGGCGGCGCCCTCCGCCGAGAAGGCCACACCGCTGACCTCGCTCGGCGCGGACGCGGTGATGTTTCACGGGAAACATCAGCCCGGCATCACCACCGCCCTCCAGGCCCGCGGCCATCTCGTTGCCTTCGATCTGGCGGCGGGCGCGGGCCGCAGGGAGGCCGCCGCGCTGCTGCGCCGCTGGTCGGCAACGGCCCAGCGGCTGATGGCGGGCGAGGCCGCCACGCACGACGACACGGACGTCGCCCGCGACGCGGGCCCGTCGTCCCTGACGCTGACCTTCGGCTTCGGGCACAGCTTCTTCGCGCGTACGGGTCTGGAGAAGCAGCGCCCGGTCGCCCTGGACCCGCTGCCCGACTTCTCCTCCGACCACCTCGACAAGGCGCGAAGCAATGGCGACCTGTGGGTGCAGATCGGCGCGAACGACGCCCTGGTCGCCTTCCACGCCCTGCGCGCGATCCAGAAGGACACGGGCAGCGCGGCCCACGTGCGCTGGCAGATGAACGGCTTCAATCGCTCGCCCGGCGCCACGGCACAACCGATGACGGCCCGCAACCTGATGGGCCAGATCGACGGCACCCGCAATCCGAAGCCGACCGACTCCGACTTCGACAAGCGGATCTTCGTACCCACATCGGGTTCGGCCGACCCGGCATGGATGGCAAACGGCTCGTACGCCGTCGTACGCCGCATCCGCATGCTCCTCGACGACTGGGAGAAGCTCTCGGTCAAGGCCCAGGAGGAGGTCATCGGACGGAAGAAGTCCACCGGGGCACCGCTGTCCGGCGGCACCGAGACGACTGCGATGAACCTGGACAAGACCGACGCCGACGGCAACCTGGTCGTCCCCATCAACGCGCACGCCCGAATCACCCGGCCCGACCAGAACGGCGGCGCCGCGATGCTGCGCCGCCCGTTCTCCTTCCACGACGGCATCGACACGGCCGGGGTGCCCGACGCGGGCCTGCTCTTCGTCTGCTGGCAGGCCGATCCCGTGCGCGGCTTCGTCCCCGTCCAGCGCAAGCTCGACCGCGGCGACGCGCTCTCCACGTTCATCCGCCACGAGTCGAGCGGACTGTTCGCGGTGCCGGGCGGGGCGGCGGAGGGGGAGTACGTGGGGCAGCGGCTGCTGGAGGGCTGACGGTCGCCCCGGGGCCGGGGCTGCCGAGGGGCACCCTGTGGTGCGCGGTTCCGGGTCGGCCGGGGGCACCCTCTGGTGCCGCGGTTCCCGGTCGGCCGAGGGTCGCCTTTCGGGGCCGCGGTCTCCACAGGCGTGAGCCGGGTTGTGCGAGGCCCATTAGGGTGAGGTCATGCCAGCCAGCTATGCGTATCTCGGTCCCGAAGGCACCTTCACCGAAGTCGCCCTGCGCACGCTTCCGGAGGCCGCGACCCGGGAGCTCGTCCCGATGGTGTCGGTTCCCGCAGCGCTGGACGCCGTCCGCAACGGCGAGGTCGAGGCCGCGTTCGTACCGATCGAGAACTCGGTGGAGGGCGGCATCACCACGACCCTCGACGAGCTGGTCGCGGGCTCGCCGCTGATGATCTACCGCGAGGTGCTGCTGTCGATCACCTTCGCACTACTGGTCAGGCCCGGCACGAAGCTGTCGGAGATCAAGACGGTGACCGCGCACCCCGCCGCACAGCCGCAGGTGCGCAACTGGCTGAAGAACAATCTGCCGGACGCGCTCTGGGAGTCCGCCGCCTCCAACGCGGACGGCGCACGACTGGTCCAGGAGGGCCGGTACGACGCCGCCTTCGCGGGCGAGTTCGCAGCGGCCAAGTACGGTCTGCAGCCGCTGGAGACAGGGATCCACGACGCGGAGAACGCGCAGACGCGCTTCGTACTGGTGGGCCGGCCTGCCCGGCCCGCGGCGCCGACCGGCGCGGACAAGACGTCCGTGGTCATCTGGCAGCGCGACGACCACCCCGGTGCCCTTCTGGAACTGCTCCAGGAGTTCGCGGTGCGCGGCGTCAACCTGATGCTGCTGCAGTCCCGGCCGACCGGCGAGGGCATCGGCAACTACTGCTTCGCCATTGACGCCGAAGGCCACATCTCGGACCGCCGCGTGGGCGAGGCGCTCATGGGGCTCAAGCGGGTCTGCCCGCAGGTGCGCTTCCTCGGCTCGTACCCCCGTGCCGAGGTCGACCCCAAGGACGTACGCGCGCCCCGGGCCGGCACCTCGGACAGCGAGTTCTCGGCCGCGTCCGACTGGCTGGCGCGCTGCCAGGACGGGCGGTTCTGAGCAGTCGGCTTCGCTGAGTGGCTCGGTCGGATCCGAGCGGGCGGCTCGTCCAAGTGGCTCAGTCGGCGCTGGGCACGTGGGCTGGTCCGAGTGGCTCAGTCGGCGCTGAGCACGTCGCTGATCCGAGTGGCTCGATGGGCTCCGTGCAGGACGGCCTGTCCGAGTGGCACGGCCGGCTCCCAGCAGGTCTCACGTCAGTGACGCGGCCGATTTCCACCAGTCCTACCTGCTGATTTTTCGTCATCCACAGGTGTTATCCACAGGCATGCTTCTCGACCTGGGGACAAGTCGACAACGAAGCACTACATCGTCGACAAATCGCCCTACAGGCCCCAACTTCGTCCACAGAGCCGCACGTCACCCCTCGTCCACTCTTTTCCCTTGATCAATCCTTTGGAGCGAAGCATTTCCACTCGAACGTGGGTGTAGGGATGGTTTGAACCGGGAATTCCCCGCCCCACATGCGGCTTTCGGAACGATCACTTCCGCAATCCACAGATCTTCCACACAGCCTGTGGATAACTTCGCCGGTGCGGGAATCCCTGTGGACAACCCCCTGCCAAGTCCCGCTCCCCACAAGGAGATCCAGTCAACCGGTAGACTCCCCTCTGCCCCGTTTCAGGGAGTAGCACCCTTTTTATTGACACCTCTCGACCGTCCGTCGAGACCTCATTGGTGATCAAGGGGTTCAATCCGGCATTCCACTCATAACGCAACAGAAGCGACGGACCGGAATATCGAGTCGTTGGCCGGAACCGCGCACCGGTAGCCTTGAGGGGTGATTGACCTTCGCCTGCTCCGTGAGGACCCCGACCGTGTTCGCGCCTCCCAGCGCGCCCGTGGAGAGGACGTCGCCCTCGTCGACTCCCTCCTCTCCGCCGACGAGCGGCGCAGGTCGTCCGGCGTCCGCTTCGACGAGCTGCGTTCCGAGCAGAAGGCGCTCGGCAAGCTGATCCCCAAGGCTTCCCCGGACGAGCGCGCCGAGCTGCTGAAGAAGGCAGAGCAGCTCAAGGCCGACGTCAAGGCGGCCGACGCCGAACAGCACGAGGCGGACGAGGAGGCGAAGCGGCTCCTCCTCCAGCTCGGCAATCTGGTGCACCCCGACGTCCCGGTCGGCGGTGAGGAGGACTTCGTCGTCCTCGAGACGCACGGCACGATCCGCGACTTCGGTGCCGAGGGCTTCGAGCCCAAGGACCACCTGGAGCTCGGTGAGGCGCTCGGCGCCATCGACGTCGAGCGCGGCGCCAAGGTGTCCGGCTCCCGCTTCTACTACCTGACAGGTGTCGGTGCGCTCCTGGAGCTCGCCCTCGTCAACGCCGCGATCGCGCAGGCCACAGAGGCCGGCTTCATCCCGATGCTGACGCCGGCGCTGGTCCGCCCGCGCGCCATGGAGGGCACCGGTTTCCTCGGCCAGGCCGCGGAGAACGTGTACCACCTGGAGAAGGACGACTACTACCTGGTCGGCACCTCCGAGGTTCCCCTCGCGGCGTACCACATGGACGAGATCCTCGACGCCGAGCAGCTCCCGCTGCGTTACGCCGGCTTCTCCCCGTGCTTCCGCCGCGAGGCCGGCACGTACGGCAAGGACACCCGCGGCATTTTCCGCGTGCACCAGTTCGACAAGGTCGAGATGTTCTCGTACGTCGCTCCCGAGGACGCGGAGAACGAGCACAAGCGGCTTCTGGAGTGGGAGAAGCAGTGGCTGACCGGCCTCGAGCTGCCCTTCCAGGTCATCGACGTGGCCTCGGGCGACCTCGGCTCCTCCGCGACCCGCAAGTACGACTGCGAGGCGTGGATCCCGACCCAGGGCAAGTACCGCGAGCTGACCTCGGCCTCGAACTGCGACGGTTTCCAGGCCCGCCGGCTGTCCGTGCGCATGCGCGACGGCAAGAAGGTCCAGCCGCTCGCGACGCTGAACGGCACGCTGTGCGCCGTACCGCGCACGATCGTGGCGATCCTGGAGAATCACCAGCTGGCGGACGGCTCCGTGCGGGTGCCGGAGGTGCTGCGTCCGTACCTGGGCGGTCGTGAGGTCCTGGAGCCGATCTCCAAGTGACCGGCACCACCGGGTCGATCGGGGCAACCGCCTCGTTCCCCTACAAGCTCGTCGCGACCGATCTCGACGGAACGCTGCTGCGCTCCGACGAGACGGTCTCGGAACGTACCCGTGAGGCGCTCGCCGCGGTCACCGCGGCGGGCGCGGCACACATCGTCGTGACCGGGCGCGCGGTGCCCTGGGCCCGGCACATCCTCGACGACCTCGGCTATCAGGGCCTCGCGGTGTGCGGTCAGGGCGCGCAGGTGTACGACGCGGGGGAGCACCGGCTGCTCACCTCGGTGACCCTGGACCGGCAGCTGGCCGGTCTGGCGCTCGCCAAGATCGAGGCGGAGGTCGGCCCGCTGCTGCTGGCGGCGAGCCGCGACGGGCTCGACGGCGAGGTGCTGGTGGGACCCGGCTACCGGGTGCAGGAGGGCCCGTTGCCGGTCGTCCCGATCAGGGACGCCTCGGACCTCTGGTCGGCGCCTCTGAACAAGGTGTACGTCCAGCATCCGACGCTCTCCGACGACGAGCTGGCCTCAGTGGCCACGGAGGTCGCGGGCGGACTCGTCGGCGTCACAATGGCCGGCGCGGGGATAGTGGAACTCCTCCCCCTCGGCCTCTCCAAGGCGACGGGACTGTCCCTGGCGGCCCGCCGGCTCGGTGTGAAGGCCGCGGACACCATCGCCTTCGGCGACATGCCGAACGACATCCCGATGTTCGCCTGGGCCGCCCACGCCGTGGCCATGTCCAACGCCCACGACGAGCTCAAGGCGGTCGCGGACGAGGTGACTTCCTCGAACGAGGAGGACGGCATCGCGGTGGTGCTGGAGCGCTTGCTGGGCGGGCGTTGAATTACTGACCTCCGGGGTCAGCACGCCGGTCGTGCGTTCTTGAGGAGGATGCGCGGATCGAACGCGCGCGGGGTTTCACCCCCGACCACGACTTGCCTCTGATCGAACACAGCGCAAGCCGGTGCCTTACCTCTCGGCCAATCCTCCGGGTGGGCGGCCCGCGCGAGATGCGCGCTCGAAGCGGCCGCCCCGGGCAGCCCCCCGTGCGGGCGGGTTCGACGGAGGGGTAACTACTCCGGAACCCGCTGCGGGCTGCCCTGTCGGGAGCTCGACGTACTGCTACTGATGGGCATCGTCGCGCTCCTCTCCCGGAATGTGGCGCCGGCTCGATGCGGCGGCGTGGACAGAACTACTGTGCCCGTACGCCGACTTGGGCGCCACTGATTAAAGGCCGCCCCCGCAGGGGTTCACCGGCGGCGCCACCTGCGCCGACGTCCCTTGCTGAAGAACCACCCCGCGGGCGGGTCGTCGGACCGCCACGGCTGCGGATCGGGTCCGCCCTCGCGCCAGCGGGCGGCGAGCATACGTGCACGGGCCGACGGCTCGGTCGTCTCCGCGGAGCGTATGAAGCTCTCGTCCAGTACGAGGTCGTCCCAGACGTCACCGACGTCCCCGGACTGCTCGCGACCGTCACCTCGTGGTTCCTCGGATGCCATCCCCGTTCCTCCTGGCCGTGCGTCCCCGTTTGCCCAGTGTGCCCCGACACACGTGAAGCCGCTGTCAAGAAAGAGGGGCTCCACGCGCGCGTGCGCGGCGACCACCGGCACGCACGCGTGGAGCCCCCGCTCACTCCTCGCCCGCCAGTGTCAGCGACCGCAGCCGCTGCCCGGCGTACCAGGTGGCGAGCACGGTGACCGCGGCCAGCAGCACCGTCGCGGTAGGCAGGCTCACGTCCGAGGTGACGAGGTCGCCACCGGTGACCTTGTGGCCCACCGCGAGCGCCCACTGCTGGACGCTGAGGGTGCGCGCACCGGACACCAGCGACCCGAAGAGGGCCTCCCAGACCAGCGCGTAGACGAGCCCGAAGACCACGGCGTGCCGGGTCACGGTCCCCAGGAGCAGGAACAGCGCGGCGTACGCGATCGAGGCGACCAGGGAGGCCACGGTGTAGGCGACGGCGATCTGCTGGCCGTTGCCGTTCAGGATCATGCCCGCGATGAACGTCGGCACCGCCGAGAACGCCATGGTGACGGCGACCGCGACGATCAGCTTGGTGAAGATGATCGTCGGCCGCTTCAGGGGCTTGGCCAGCAGATACACCACCGAGCCGTCGTCGATCTCGGGCCCGATCGCGCCTGTGCCGGCGATGACGCCGATGATCGGGACCATCGTGGCGAGCGCGAACCCGCCGAGCACGTCCGAGGCCACCTGGTCGTCGGCTCCGGAGAAGCTGCGTACGGCCGCGGCGATGACGATGAGCAGGACGGGCAGGGCGCCGAGGATGAGGGCCCGGCGGCGGCCGAGCAGGCCCCGATAGGTGAGCCGGGCGACTGTGGGGTCGTACATCTTGGGCCTCCTACGCCGCGACGAGATACGAGAAGACGGACTCGAGGGACTCGTCGGACGGCGAGACCGTGAGCAGCCGGATGCCGTGCTCGCGCGCGACGCGCGGCAGCAGGGCGGTGAAGCGTCCGAAGTCGACCGCCTGGATGCGCAACGCGCCCTCCGCCAGGTCCACTTCGATGCCGGACGTCGACGGGTCGGCGATCAGCGCGGCGGCCAGCGCCCGGTCGTCGCTGGAGCGGACGAGGTAGCGGTGCGGGCGGTCCGTCATCAGGCGGCGGATGCGCCGGAAGTCGCCGCTCGCCGCGTGCCGTCCGGCGACGATCACCTCGATGTGTGCGGCGAGTTGCTCGACCTCTTCGAGGATGTGGGACGAGAACAGCACCGTGCGCCCCTCGTCGCCCATCCGCCGCAGCAGATCCATGAGCTGCATGCGCTGGCGCGGGTCCATGCCGTTGAAGGGCTCGTCGAGCAGCAGCAGGGAGGGGTCGTGGACGAGCGCGGACGCCATCTTCACGCGTTGCCGCATGCCCTTGGAGTACGTCGAGATCTTGCGGTCCTGCGCGTACTCCATCTCGACCGTGGCGAGCGCCTTCTGGGCCGCCTTCTTGCCGAGGCCGTGCAACTCTGCGTTGGCGACGACGAATTCGCGGCCCGTGAGGAAGTCGTACATCGCTTCCCGCTCGGGGACGATGCCGATGTGCCGGTAGATCTGTTCGTTGCGCCAGACCTGCCGGCCGTCGAGGGTGACGGTGCCCGTGGAGGGGGCGAGGAAGCCGCCCATCATGTTGATCAGGGTGGACTTTCCGGCGCCGTTCGGGCCCAGCAGGCCGGTGACTCCGGGGCCGATCGTCATCGTGATGTCGTTGACCGCCACCACGTTGCCGAACCAGCGCGAGACGTGGTCGATGTTGAGCGTGGTCACAGCCCGACCTTTCGGTAGCGGCGCATCAGCAGGCCGTAGCAGCCCGCGATGAGACCCAGGACGACGATGAGGTAGACGACACCCTGCCCGGACGAGGGGCCTTCCCCTCCGGGGAAGGCGGAGGTGGCGCCGAGGAAGGCCGTCTGCACTCCGTCGATGAGCGTGATCGGCGAGAAGAGGCCGAGCCACGGGACGGCTCCCGTGCTGGACTGCTCGAACGCGATGGCCTGGACGGTGGAGACCGCCCCGTAGGAGATGGTCAGGGCGGCGATGACGGCCGCGATGCCGAAGCCGCGGCGCGGCGTGACCGCCGAGATGACCAGGCCGATGCCCGCGAAGAGAAGCGACAGCAGCGCCACGGAGACGAGCCCCTGTCCGAATCCCTTCGTCTGGTCGGCGAAGTCGAGCTTGGCCAGTAGCGCCCCTACGTAGAGCACGATCAGCGGCGCGGCGGTGAGGATGAACAGCGCCGAGGCCAGCGCCGCGTACTTGGCGCGTACGTAGTCGACGGTCTCGATGGGGCGCGAGAAGTACAGCGGGACGGTCTTGAAGCGCAGGTCGCGCGAGACGGACTGGGGTCCCTGGGAGGCGACGTACAGGCCGATGACGGCCTGCATGATGATCGCGTAGCGCGTGTAGTCGACAGGCAGGTCCTTCGCCTTGGTGGCGACCGCGACGGCCACCATGATCAACGCGGGGACGCACATCACTACGAAGAGCAGCATCGGCAGCACCTTGGACTTGACCGAGCGGCCGAGTCCGTAGGCGCCGCGCAGGGACTGCGAGTACAGCGAGCGGCGTGCGTAGGCGCGGCCCAGGCGCGGGCCGTCGTAGTTGCGGTAGCCGATGTTGTGGATACGGGTCTGCTCACCGGGCTGGGTGAGGGAGTGCTCAACCGCCATGACCGACCGCCTCCTTCCGCTGGTCGTCGCCCGTCATCTGTTCGTCTCGCGCCCGCTGTTCGTCGCTGTCCTTGAAGACCTCCGCGATGTGGTGCCTGCGCTGTTCCATCCGGACCAGGCCGAGGCCGAGGTCGGCGACGACGTCGCGGACGAGGTCGTACGTCTCCTCACCCTCGGCGGTGAGCAGCAGGATGTGTCCGGCACCGGGCAGGCCGCTGCCGTCGTGGGTCTCGATCCCGCGCGCGTGGAGCACGTCGCGCACCGCGCCGGTGCCGTCGGGGTGCTCGTCGGTGTCGGTGACCTCGATGGCGAGGGTCGTCGTGGTCTGGGTGAAGTCCGTGGTGGAGCTGGAGCGCAGCAGCTTGCCGCCGTCGATGACGACGACGTGGTCGCAGGTGCGCTCGAGTTCGCCCAGGAGGTGCGAGGTGACCAGGACCGAGATGCCGAAGTCGGTGTGGATGCGGCGGATCAGGCCGAGCATCTCGTCGCGGCCGACCGGGTCGAGGCCGTTGGTCGGCTCGTCCAGGAAGACGAGCTGGGGGTCGTGGACGAGGGCCTGCGCGAGCTTCACGCGTTGCTTCATGCCCGTCGAGTAGCCGCCGATGGGGCGGTAGCGCTCCTCGTACAGGCCGACATGGCGCAGCGTGTCGGCGGTGCGCTCGCGGGCCGCGGCCGGTGGGAGCCCGGACATGCGCGCCATGTGGACGACGAACTCGGTGGCCGAGACGTCGGGCGGCAGGCAGTCGTGCTCCGGCATGTACCCGACGCGCTCGCGGATGGCGCCGCCTTCGGTGGCGACGTCGAGGCCGAGCACTTGTGCGCGGCCCTCGGTGGCGGGGGACAGACCCAGCAGGATCTTGATCAGTGTGGACTTGCCGGCTCCGTTGGCTCCGACGAGTCCGGTTACACCGGGCCCGACGTCCACGGAGAGCCGGTCAAGAGCGGTCACCCTGGGGAACCGCTTGCTCAGGCTTTCGGTCGCGATCACAGTCACGCTTCGACGGTAGTGGCGCACGCCACAGCGGTCGTCAGCCCACGGAGCTGGATCGGCATCAGACTCCAGTCGTACGGGCCCGTAGGGGTCCCCCTGAGGTCGAACAACCGGCGGTCTGTTATCCACACCGGCTCGGTCGTCCACAGGCGTCATGCGGGTCTATTGACGCAGCCTCTAACAACTGTCACATTCACCAGTGTCAAGTTACGGGCACGTACCGCAGTCAGCGTGGACACAGGGTGGGGCGGTGGCATGACGACGGCAGTGACAGGTGAACTCTCCGCCGAACTGCGGGGGTTCAGGGAGGTGCAGCGCCTCGCGTACGAGTGCGCGGAGGCCGTGGCCGCGCAGCTGAAGCCCGGTGTGACCGAGCGCGACGCGGCACGCATGCAGCGCGAGTGGCTGCGCGAGCGCGGGGTGCGGGACTGGTTCCATCTGCCCTTCGCCTGGTTCGGGGACCGCACGGCGTTCGTGAATTTCCGGATTCCGCTGCAGTTCTTCCCCACCAACCGCCGCCTGGAGCCGGGGATGCCGTTCATCCTCGACATGGCCCCGGTCCACAAGGGCTTTACGGCGGACATCGGTTACTCGGGCTCGCTCGGGCTCAACCCTGTGCAGGACAAGCTGCTCGCCGACCTGGAGGCGCACCGCGAGCTGATCCTGCGCGAGGTGCGCGAGCGGCGGCCGTTGCGCGAGATTTACCGGGACGTGGACCGCCTCATGGTCCGCCAGGGCTATGCGAACCGGCACCGGGCGTACCCCTTCGGTGTGATCGCCCACAAGGTGGACCGCGTGAAGGAACGCCCCTGGTCGCCGCATCTGTTCGGGTTCGGCACCCAGTCCCTGAAGGGGCTGGCGAGCGACGCGATCCACGGGCACCGCGACGGATGGTCGCCGCTGTGGTCGCCCTACAGGTTCTCCGACCATCCGCCCCAGCCAGGGCTGTGGGCCGTAGAACCGCACCTCGGCTTCCGGGGTACGGGCGCGAAGTTCGAGGAGATCCTGGTCGTCACCGACTCCAAGGACCCTGAAGCGAGCGCGTTCTGGCTGGACGACGATCTGCCGCACGTGCGGCGCTGGGCGGAGGACAAGTGAGTCTCGAGGGCGCGCGCGAGCGCTGGGTGCGGACGGGCGGAGTCGAGCTGTGCGTCGCCGAGTTGGGCGACGAAACGCAGCCCACGGTGGTTCTCGTGCACGGCTATCCGGACTCCAAGGAGGTGTGGTCCGAGGTCGCGACGCGTCTCGCCGACCGCTGCGGATTCCACGTGGTGCTGTACGACGTACGGGGACACGGCAGGTCGACGGCGCCACAGCCGCTGCGCGGCGGCTTCACGCTGGAGAAGCTGACCGACGACTTCCTGGCGGTCGTGGACGCGGTGAGCCCCGACAAGCCGGTGCACCTGGTGGGGCACGACTGGGGTTCGGTGCAGTCGTGGGAGTTCGTCACCGTCCAGCGCACCGAGGGCCGGATCGCGTCCTTCACGTCGATGTCCGGACCGTCCCTGGACCACTTCGGGCACTGGATCAAGCACCGCATGAAGCGGCCGACGCCGCGCAAGGTCGGCCAGCTCCTCGGCCAGGGCGCCAAGTCCTGGTACGTGTACCTGCTGCACACGCCCGTCCTGCCCGAGCTGGCCTGGCGCGGCCCCCTCGGCAAGCAGTGGCCGAAGATCCTCCAACGGGTCGAGAAAGTGCCCTCGGGCGACTACCCGACCCCGTCCCTGCCGACCGACGCGGCGCACGGCGCCTGGCTCTACCGCGACAACGTACGGGCCCGGCTGAACCGACCGCGCGAGGACGCGTACGCGCACGCGCCCGTGCAACTCATCACGCCCATGGGGGACGCGTTTCTCTCCGAGCGGCTCTACGACGAGCTGGAGCAGTGGGCCCCGCAGCTGGTGCGCCGTACGCTCCCTGCCAAGCACTGGATTCCACGTACGCGCCCGGATCAACTGGCTGCCTGGATCACGGATTTCGTCCATGCCAACGAGGACGGAGTGCCCGTGCAGGACACCGTGGCCACCGGCAGGTACGCGGATCGCTTCGGCGGCCAGCTCGTGCTGGTCACCGGCGCGGGCAGTGGCATCGGACGGGCCACCGCCTTCGCGTTCGCCGAGGCGGGCGCGCGCGTGATCGCCGTCGACCGGGACACCGAGAGCGCGGCCCGCACGGCGGAGATGTCCCGGCTGATCGGCTCCCCCGAAGCCTGGGCCGAGACGGTCGACGTCTCCGACGAGCAGGCCATGGAGAAGTTCGCCGAGAAGGTCGCCACCGAGTACGGCGTGGTGGACGTGCTGGTGAACAACGCCGGGATCGGCCTGTCGGGATCCTTCTTCGACACGACCACCGAGGACTGGAAGAAGGTCCTCGACGTCAATCTGTGGGGCGTGATCCACGGCTGCCGGCTCTTCGGGAAGCAGATGGCCGAGCGCGGCCAGGGCGGCCACATCGTCAACACCGCGTCGGCAGCGGCGTACCAGCCCTCGAAGGCGCTGCCCGCCTACAGCACCTCCAAAGCGGCCGTCCTGATGCTCAGCGAGTGCCTGCGCGCGGAGCTGGCGGGGCAGGGCATCGGCGTTTCGGCGATCTGCCCCGGCTTCGTCAACACGAACATCACCTCGACCGCGCGCTTCGCCGGGGTCGACGCCCTTGAGGAGAAGCGGCGCCAGAAGAAGTCTGCGCGGCTGTACGGGCTGCGCAACTACCCGCCGGAGAAGGTGGCCGACGCGATCCTGCGCGCGGTGGTCCGCAACCAGGCGGTCGTGCCGGTCACCCCGGAGGCACGCGGCGCCCACCTCATGTCGCGCTTCACGCCGAAGGCGCTGCGCGCGATCGCGCGATGGGAGCCACCGCTGTGAGCGAGATGCCAAGCAACTCGATGGGCGACTCCGCCGGCGACGGCCACCACGCGATCACCCCGAGGCGGGTGTCCTTCGACTGGGAGGAGACCCCTCTCCACTGGATACCGGACGAGCCCACCGCCACCCACGTCATCAACGTGCTCCATCTGCTGCTGCCCGCGGGGGAGCGGTGGTTCGTGAAGGTCTTCAAGGAGGCGCTGCCACTCGTCGGCGACCCCGAACTCCTCAAGGACGTCAAGGGTTTCATGGGCCAGGAGGCGACGCACAGCGTGCAGCACGCGTACGTCCTCGACCACCTCGCGGCGCAGCACCTCGACACCGCGGACTTCACGAAGTACGTCGACTTCCTCTTCGAGAGGCTGCTGGGCGCGGAGCCGCCTTGGGGGGCGCCGATACCGGCCCCGGAGTGGCTGCGCTTCCGGCTGTCGGTGATCGCGGCGATCGAGCAGTTCACGGCGGTGCTCGGCGACTGGGTGCTGGCGGCGGAGGGGCTGGACCTCGCCGACGCCGACGAGGTCATGCTCGACCTGCTGCGCTGGCACGGCGCTGAGGAGGTCGAGCACCGCGCGGTCGCCTTCGACATGTACCAGCACTGCGGCGGTGAGGGCCTGCCCCGCTACGCGCGCCGGATCGCGGGCATGGCGGTCACCGCGCCCATGATGCTGTACCTGTGGGCGTGGGGCGCCGCCTATCTCCTGCGTCACGATCCGCGGCTCGCCGGCCGCGTGCGCTATTCGCTCGCCGCCCACAACAGGGCTGTACGCGAGGGGCTGTTGCCCACCTGGAAAGAACTCGGCGCGGCCATACCCCGCTATCTGCGGCGGTCGTACCATCCGTCGCAGGAGGGCTCACTGCGCAGGGCCGTGGAGTATCTGGCGCAGTCGCCGGCGGCGCGGTCGGCAGCGGGGGCGATCGGTCGGGCGGCGATCGCGTAGCGATGTCGCCCGACGCTGTGGGAGGGCAGGAAGCGTGAGCGACGAGTCGGTCGGGGTCACCTACCGGATCGAGGACCTGGCACACCACAGCGGTGCCACGGTCCGGACGATCCGCGCCTATCAGGACCGCGGGCTGCTCCCCCGCCCAGAGCGGCGCGGCCGCGCCAATGTGTACGCGGACGCCCATCTGGCCCGGCTGCGGCAGATCGCCGATCTCCTCGACCGCGGCTACACGCTGGCCTCCATCAAGGAGCTCCTGGAGGCCTGGGACGCGGGTCGGGGCCTCGGCGGGATCCTGGGCCTGGTCGCGGAGGTCGACGGGCCGTGGACCGACGAGGAGGCGGTCCGGATCTCGCGGGCCGAGCTCGACGAGCGGTTCGGCGGCAGCCCGGACGCCGCCGCGGTGGCCGACGCCGTGGAGCTCGGCGTGCTGGAGACGATTCCCGGGGACGAGGACTCCTTCCTCGTCCCGAGCCCTCAAGAGCTGGCCGTGGCAGTCGAGTTGCACGCGGCGGGAGTTCCGTTGTCCGCGATCTCCGGCCATCTGCGGGAGTTGAGGGGTCAGGTGGAGCACATCGCCTCCCGTTTCCTGGAGTTCACGAACGAGCACGTCTTCGCGCGTTATCTGGGGGAGCGCCCGCCGACCGACGCGGACGCGACCGAGGCGGCCTCGCTCGTACGACGTCTGCGACCGCTCGCACAGCAGACGGTGGACGCCGAACTGGCCCGCGCCATGCGACTGTTCGCCACCCGGTACCTGCATCAACACCTTGGCGCGGGGCAGGCGGTGGAACGCCGCAACGAGACGCACTCGGTGGAGATTCCAGTGGACACAATGCGGGCTGTAGAGGGGCTGGTTGGCGTGGAACACGTGGCCGCCTTCGTCGCGGCCGCCGCTGAACGGGAGGTGCAGGCCCGCACCTTGGACCGTCTCGCATCAAACCAAAGCAATAGAAGTAAAGTTGATGAAACGGCTTAAAACGCCCGCTAGTTGTCCACAGAATCGTCAATTCCCCTGTGGATAACAGGACTTGGCTGTGGATCAAACCTCCGAATCAAAATCAAATGCGTGATCCGTCTCTCGCCAGGCACGCTGGAGAGATGAACGAACGGATGGATGAAAGACGCACCGTGAAGGTGTCGAAGTACCTCTCGAAGCATCTGCGGCACCAGCCCGAGCGGATCGGGCTCACGCTGGGCGAGGGCGGGTGGGTCGAGATCGAGACGCTGATGGCCGCGGCGGCCGCGCACGGCTTCCGGTTCACGCGCGAGGAGCTCGACCACGTGGTGGCCCACAACGACAAGCGGCGCTTCGCGATCGAGGGGACCCGGATCCGCGCCAGCCAGGGCCACTCCGTCGAGGTCGACCTCGGACTGCCCCCGGCGACCCCGCCCGCGTACCTCTATCACGGGACCGTGGCCCGCAATCTGGACGCGATCCGCGCCGAGGGCCTGCGCCCCATGAACCGGCACGACGTGCACCTCTCGCCGGACCGGGAGACCGCGACCCGCGTCGGCGGCCGCCGCGGCCGGCCGGTCGTGCTGTCCGTGGACGCCGCCGCCATGCACCGCGACGGCCATGTCTTCCGGGTCAGCGCGAACGGCGTCTGGCTCACCCAGGCCGTACCCCCGCAGTACCTGCGGTTTCCCTCGGGACACTGACCAGGCAAGCAAATACAGGTGATCACCGGCAGGCAGTGCGGGTGATCACAGGCAGGCAGTGCGGGTGATCACAGGCAGGCAGTGCGGGTGATCATGAGGTGGCCGCGACCACTCCGCGATTCCCCTTACGCTCGATGCATGAGTCTGCGTCTGAGCACCGTGATCCTGCCGTACGCCCGCTGGCACGAGGGCGGGCGTTCCGCCTGGCAGCGCGCGGAGCAGCTCGGCTTCCACACCGCGTTCACGTACGACCATCTGTCGTGGCGGACCTTCCGTGACGGCCCGTGGTTCGGGGCCGTCCCGACGCTGACCGCAGCCGCCGCCGTCACCGAGCGTCTCCGCCTGGGCACGCTCGTGACCTCGCCGAACTTCCGGCACCCGGTGACCCTCGCCAAGGAACTGATCTCCCTCGACGACATCTCGAACGGCCGGATCACCCTGGGCATCGGCGCGGGCGGCACCGGCTTCGACGCCACGGCGCTCGGCCAGGACCCGTGGACCCCGCGCGAGCGCGCCAACCGCTTCGGCGAGTTCGTTCCGCTGCTCGACCGGCTCCTCACCGAGGACTCCGTTTCGTACGGCGGTGACTACTACTCGGCTCACGAGGCACGGAACATCCCGGGCTGTGTCCAGCGCCCGCGGCTGCCGTTCGCGGTGGCCGCCACCGGTCCGCGCGGACTGAAGCTCGCCGCCCGGTACGGGCAGGCGTGGGTGACGACCGGCGACCCGAAACTGTACGAAACGGGCACCCCCGACCAGTCGATTCAGGCCATTCGCCACCAGGCCGACAAGCTGGCCGACGCATGCGCCGCGATCGGCCGGGAAGCGAACGAGCTCGACAAGATCCTGCTCACCGGCTTCACCCCGGACCGCGGCCGTCCGCTGGAATCCCTGGACGCGTTCGTCGATTTCGCGGGCAGGCACGCGGAGCTGGGCTTCACCGACATCGTGATCCACTGGCCGATCCCCGACTCGGACTTCGCGGCCGACGTGAAGGTCTTCGAGCGGATCGCGATGGAGGCCCCGGCACAGCTGCCTTGAGGTCCGGCCCGGCTGTCCCGAGAGTCTGGGCCGGCCGGCACGGGAGCCCGGCCCGGCTGTCCCGAGAGCCCGGCCCGGCCGTCACGGGAGTCTGACCCTGCCGGCCCGAGGGTCCGGCTCAGCTGTCTGCGGTTCGACGGGGCGTAACGGTGCTGGTGAGGACGGTAACCACTCAAGTGTGCGGACCACCGCACGGTCGTGCCCGCATATGCAGGAGAATGGGCGCGTGACCTCAGCGACTCGACAGCCCGAGACCCCGGCCTCCACCGTTCCGCCCCGGCTGATCGCCACGGATCTCGACGGCACCCTGTTGCGCGACGACAAGTCGGTGTCCGAGCGCACGATCGCCGCCCTTGCCGCCGCCGAGGAGGCGGGGATCGAAGTCTTCTTCGTCACCGGCCGTCCGGCTCGCTGGATGGACGTCGTCAGCGACCACGTCCACGGACACGGCCTGGCGATCTGCGGCAACGGCGCCGCCGTGGTCGACCTGCATGGCGGCCCCGGCGCCCACCGCTTCGTGAAGATCCGTGAGTTGGCGCCCGACATCGCGCTCGACGTCATCCAGCTGCTGCGCTCGGCGGCGCCCGGCACCGTCTGCGCCGTCGAGCGGACGTACGGCCTCCATCTCGAACCGGGATACCCCTCGCTGCACATGGAGCCCCCGGAGACCGTCGCGCCCGCCGAGAAGCTCCTCGCCGAGGATGCCCTGGACGCCGATCAGCCGGTGCTCAAAGTGCTCGCGTACCACCCCGAGATGGACCCGGACGGCTTCCTCACCGTCGCCCGCCTGGCCATCGGCGACCGGGCCAACGTCACCCGCTCCAGCCCCAGCGCGCTGCTTGAGATCAGCGGCCCCGGCGTCTCCAAGGCCAGCACCCTCGCACTGTGCTGCGCCGAGCGCGGCATCTCCCACGAGGAGGTCGTCGCCTTCGGTGACATGCCGAACGACGTCGAGATGCTGACGTGGGCGGGCCAGTCGTACGCGATGGGCAACGCCCACCCGGAGGTGATCGCGGCGGCCTCCGGGCGCACGGTCGCCAACAACGACGACGGAGTGGCGGTCGTGATCGAGCGGATCCTTGCCGAGAGGTTGTAGGAGCAGGAGCGCGCCTCTTATGGGGCGGCCGCTTATGGGACGGCCGCTTATGGGACGGCCGCGCCCACCGACCGCTGGACGTCCACCCCGTGCTCCGCGAGCCATGGCACCGGGTCGACGGCCGACCCCTGCTGCGGCGTGACCCGCACCTCGAAGTGCAGATGCGGACCGGTCGAGTTGCCGCTCGTGCCGGACTGCCCGATGCACTGTCCGGTGGACACCCGCTCTCCCTGGTCCACAGTGACGGCGGTGAGGTGCGCGTACCGCGTGTAGTCGCCGCCGGGGTGCTCGACCACGATCTCGATGCCGAACGCGCCGCCGCAGGACACATTCACCACCCGGCCCGCCCCGACCGCGCGGACCGGCGTGCCGATGGGCACCGCGAAGTCCTGCCCGGTGTGCCGACTGGCCCAGCGCTCGCCGGTGCTGCCGAAGCCCGCGGAGAGCACGTACGTCCGCACTGGCGCGACCCACGCGCGCTTGGACACCGTCTTCGGCTGGTTCCGGCGGACGGCGCCACGGCAGGAGCCCGCCGCCACCGAGGCGTCCGCCCGGCTCTGGAGCGTCGACCGTGCCTCTTCGAGCTTCGTCTGGATGGTCCGCTTCATCTCGGCGAGTTCACCGTTCCGCTGCTGGACCGCCTGCCACTCGGACCGAGCCTTCGCCTCGTCTGCGGTGAGCCGGGCTTCCGCGCGACGGCTCTTGGTCACGGCATTGCTGACGGCGAGATCCGCCCGCCAGACGGCGCGCTGCCGGCGCATCAGATCATCGGGGCCACCCGCGACCAGAATCTGCGCGGTGTAGGGGAGGTCGCCGCCCTGCCGGTATTGTTCGCGCGCGATCCGGCCCAGGTCCTCGTGCCGCGCCGCGACCTCCCGCCGCTCACGCGCGAGGAGCCGCTCGGCCCGTCGCGCCTTGGTCCGCTGTGCCGCGGCCTCCCGCCGTCCCGCCTCGTACCGCCGCGTCACCACGGAGACGTCCTCGTACAGCCGCATCACCCGGGCGCTGATGCCGGGATCCTCGCCGTCGCCGTCGGCCGCCGTGGGCCGGGCCGCGAGGACCGCGAGCGCGCACAGCAGCGCCGACACGAGCAGCGGACGGCAGCGGGATGAGCGCATGGCAGCGATCGTGCCCCGCGCCGTCGGGCGCGGTCTTGTCCACGTCGCGCGCCTGGGGACCGGTCGCCACGAATGGCTCAGTCGGCTGGGCCGAACAGGTGCCTGGTCCCGGTGAGACTCAGGGGAGCGCCTGCCACACCACCGTCGTGCCGCTCCCCTCGTCGCCGATCCCCGGCCCGTACCAGCTGTCGCCGCCCAGCGACTCGGCACGCAGCTTGAGGTTGCGCAGACCGCTGCGTCGGCCGCCGTGGGGGATGCCGATGCCGTCGTCGGCGACCGTGAGCCGGACGGCCGGCCGACCGTCCGGCAGTTGGACGGTCGTGTCGACGACGACATCGATGCGGGAGGCCCCCGAGTGCCGGAAGGCATTGGAGAGGGCCTCGCGCAGGGCGGCGATGAGGTTCTTGCCGGTGAGTTCTCCGACCACCGTGTCGACAGGCCCGATGAAGCGATGGCCCGGCTTGAAGCCGAGGGGTACCGCAGCCATGTTGATCTCGCGCAGCACGCGGGTACGCAGCCCGGACGGCACTTCGGCGGGGCCCTGGCGGAGGGCGAAGATGGCGGTGCGGATCTCCTGGATGGTGACGTCGAGTTCGTCGACCGCCTTGCCGACGCCCTCCTGAACCTCGGGCACGACCGACCGCCGCTGCGCGCTCTCCAGCAGCATCCCCGTCGCGAACAGCCGCTGGATGACGAGGTCGTGCAGGTCACGGGCGATCCGGTCGCGGTCCTCGTACACCGCGAGCCGCTCCCGGTCCCGCTGGGCCTCGGCCATCATCAGCGCGAGCGCGGCCTGGGAGGCGAACTGCGCGGCCAGGGTGCGCTCGGTCTTCGTGAACGAACGCTCTCCTTGGGTGCGTGGCAGGACGAGGGCCCCGAGCAGTCGGCCGTCGCTCTGCAGCGGCAGCATCATGACCGGCCCGTAGTCGCGCGCGAGATCGGGGAGCACGCGCGCGTCGGTGGTCGCGTCCTCGACGAACACCGCCTCTCCGTCGAGGAGTTCGGCGACGAACTCGCTCTCCGGCGGGAGGACGAAGCCGAGCGCCTTCGACCGGCGTTCCGAGGCGACGGCGACGATCTCCAGGCCGCCCTCCTTCGCGGGAAGCAGCACGATCCCGGCCGCCGAGCCGGAGAGCCGACGGGCCTGTTCGGCGACGACCTGGAGGGCCTCCTCGGCGTCGCTGCCCGACAACAGCGCCGTCGTGACGGCCACCGATCCGTCGATCCAGCGCTCGCGCTGGTGGGCGGCCTCGTACAGGCGGGCGTTGCCGATGGCGATGCCCGCCTCCGCGGCCAGCACCCGGACCATATTGAGGTCGTCGTCGTCGAACGGGCCGCCGCCGCGCTTCTCGCTCAGGTACAGATTCCCGAAGATCTCCCCATGCACCCGGATCGGAACCCCGAGAAAGCTCCGCATCGGCGGATGGTGCTCGGGAAACCCGCAGGAGCGCGGATCGTCGGCCACGTTCGCGAGCCGCACCGGCTCCGGATCGTGGATGAGCGCCCCGAGCAATCCCGTGTGCCCGTCGGGCAGCCGCCCGATGAGCCGGGCGGCTGCCTCGTCGATCCCGTAGTAGACCAGGTCCGCGATGCCCTCTTCGTCTTCTGCCACGACCCCGATGGCCGCGTACCGCGCGTCCGCCAGCTCGGCCGCCGTCTCGCAGATCCGGTCCAGCGTGGAGTGCAACTCCAGCCCCGACCCGACCGACCGCACCGCCTCCAGCAGCTGCGGCATCCGCGCGGTCACCTCGGTGGACAGCCCCTGCAGGTCCAGGGTCGCCCGAGTCGCCGTGTCCCGACTGCCGCCCGGGTCGGGCGAGGAGCGAGCTACTGACATGGCTTGAGCGTAGTTAGTCCTATTTGCAAGGGAAAGTCGACCTATGCGGCCTGGACCAGCAGATCCCCCGCCGCCTCCCGCTCCACCATCTCCCGCAGCGGACCCGCCACAGCCGCCAGCTCCGTGTACCGGCCTCGCTGGACCACACGCCCTTCCGCGAGCACGATCACCTCGTCCACCGCCTCGAGCCCTGCCAGCCGGTGCGTGATCAGCAGCGTCGTACGACCCTCGGTCGCGGCCAGCAGATCCGCGGTGAGCGCGTCGGCCGTCGGCAGGTCGAGGTGTTCCGCGGGCTCGTCGAGGACGAGCACGGGGAAGTCGGCGAGCAGTGCCCGGGCCAGTGCGAGCCGCTGGCGCTGGCCACCGGACAGCCGGGCCCCGTGCTCCCCGATCAGTGTGTCGAGTCCGTCGGGCAGCCCGTCCGCCCAGTCGAGGAGCCGGGCCCGCGCGAGCACGTCGCGCAGTTCGGCCTCGGTCGCCTCCTTCCGGGCCAGCAGCAGGTTCTCGCGGACCGTGCTGTCGAAGAGGTGGGCGTCCTGAGCGCAGAGGCCGACCAGGCGGCGTACGGCGTCTCCGTCCATCGCGTACGCGTCCACACCGCCCAGCGTGTACGTCCCGGTACCCGCGTCCAGGAATCGCAGCAGCACCTGCGTGAGCGTGGTCTTGCCGGCCCCCGAGGCGCCGACGACGGCGATCCTGCGGCCCTGCTCAAGAGTCAGGTCGAGCCCTGCGAGCGCGTCCCGGTCCTGTCCGGTGTGGCGGGCCCGGAGTCCTTGCACGCACAGCGGGAACGCCGACGCGGGTGCCGGCTGTGGACGCTCCGGTTCGCGTACGGGATCGGGGGCGTCCAGCACCTCGTACACCCGCTCCGCGCTCTTGCGGACCCGCTGCCGGTACTGGACGGCCAGCGGCAGCCCCATGACGGCCTCGAACGCGGCCAGCGGGGTGAGGACCACGACGGCCATCGCCACGCCGCCCAGCCGTCCCGCAGCGACCGCCTGGGCGCCCACGAGGGCGGTGCCCGCGACGGTCAGCCCGGACGCGAGAGCCGTGAGTCCGTCGCCGAGCGCGGTCGCGGTGGCGGCCCGGGAGGCGATCCGGGTGAGCACCGTGTCGGCCTGTCGTGTCTCGGCAGTTCGGGTGGGCAGCGCACCCGCGACGGTCAACTCGGCCGTTCCCGTGAGCAGGTCGGTCACGCGGGTAGCCAGAACACCGCGCGCGGGAGCCAGCCGCCGCTCGGCACGGCGCGCCACGGCGCCGGTGACGAGCGGGACACCAACACCGGCCGCCAGCAGTCCGACAGCGAGTGCGGCACCGGCCTCGGGCAGCAGCCAGGCGGTGAAGCCGACGGACGCGGCGGACACCACAACCGCGGCACCCGCGGGCAGCAGCCACCGCAGCCAGTAGTCCTGCATCGCGTCCACGTCGGCGACGAGCCGTGACAGCAGATCGCCGCGCCGGGTCGTCCGCAGCCCCGCGGGGGCGAGGCGCTCAAGGCGCCGGTACACGGCGACCCGGGTGTCGGCCAGCATCCGCAGCACCGCGTCATGCGACACGAGCCGCTCCGCGTACCGGAACACGGCCCGGCCGATGCCGAAGGCCCGCGTGGCCGTGACAGCCACCATCAGGTACAGCACGGGCGGCTGCTGGGACGCCCTCGAGATGAGCCACCCGGAGGTGGCCATCAGCCCGACGGCACTGCCGAGCGCGAGACTGCCGAGGAGCAGAGCGAGCACGAGCGGTCCGCGCCGGGGAGCGGCCATGGCCCGGACTCGGGTGAGCACACCACCACGCTGATGCGGCGCCGCAGAAGGTTCTTCCCCCTCGTTCGGGGGCACGCTTTCCGGCTCGACCGGCCGGAACGGCTGGCCGGGGCCGGATTCCGCAGGGCCGGACGCCTCGACCGGTGCCCCGGGATCCAGTCGCACCACCCGGTCCGCCACTCCCAGCAACGCCGGCCGGTGCACCACCAGCAGCACCGTTCGCCCCACGGCGAGCCGCCGCACCGCCTCCACGACCTCCGCCTCCGTCGCTCCGTCCAACGAGGCCGTCGGCTCGTCGAGGAGCAGCACGGGCCGGTCCGCCAGGAACGCCCGGGCAAGAGCAAGGCGTTGGCGCTGGCCGGCCGACAGGCCGGCGCCGTCCTCGCCGAGGACCGTGTCGACCCCGTCGGGCAGTGCGTCCACGAAGCCGGCCGCACCCGCGTCGACGAGCGCCCGCCGCAGCGCCGCGTCGTCCGCGTCGGGCTGCGCCAGCCGTACGTTCTCGGCGATGGACCCGGCGTAGAGATGGGGCCGCTGCGGCACCCAGGCCACCTGTGAGCGCCACTCCGCCAGGTCGGCCTCGGCGAGATCGACTCCCCCGACCCGCACCCGACCCACGGCGGGTTCCACGAACCCCAGCAGAACGTTCAGCAGCGTCGACTTGCCCACGCCGCTCGGCCCGACCAGAGCCACCGTCTGACCAGGCACGACCGCGAAGGAGACGTCCGCGACGGCGTCGCTGGAGCGCCCGGGGTACCGCACGCTGACCCCCTCGAAGCCGATCTCCCCCACCGGCGTACGCAGCGAGCCGGAGGCCGGTACCGGGGCCTCCAGCACCGAGAAGATCTCCTCGGCCGCCGCGAGCCCCTCGGCGGCGGCGTGGTACTGCGCCCCCACCTGCCGCAGCGGCAGATACGCCTCGGGCGCGAGGACGAGGATGACGAGCCCCACGTACAGATCCATCTCGCCGTGCACGAGCCGCATCCCGATGGTCACGGCAACCAGCGCGACCGAGATGGTGGCGAGCAGCTCCAGCGCGAAGGACGACAGGAAGGCGATCCGCAGCGTCCGCATGGTCGCCTGCCGGTACTCGCCGGTGATCTTCCGGATCGACTCGGCCTGCGCCTTGGCCCGGCCGAACACCTTGAGCGTGGGAAGTCCCGCGACGACATCCAAGAAGTGCCCCGAGAGGCGGGACAGCAGCCGCCACTGGCGGTCCATCTGGGCCCGCGTGGCCCAGCCGATCAGAATCATGAAGAGCGGGATCAACGGCAGCGTGCCGACGATGATCGCCGCCGACACCCAGTCCTCGGTGACAATCCGGGCGAGGACGGCCACCGGCACCACCACCGCAAGCCCCAACTGCGGCAGATAGCGGGAGAAGTAGTCGTCGAGCGCGTCGACTCCCCGTGTGGCGAGCGACACCAGCGATCCCGTCCGCTGCCCGCTCAGCCACCCGGGGCCGAGCAGCGCGGCCCGCTCCAGCAGCCGCCCGCGCAATTCCGACTTGACCGCTGCGCTCGCCCGGTGTGCGGCCAGCTCGGTGAGCCAGGAGATGATCGCCCGCCCGACCGCGACCACCGTCAACAGCATCAACGGCGTACGGAGCTCACCGGCCGAGAGGCCGTGCTGGAAGGCGCCGACGACTACTTCGGCAATGAGCATCGCCTGAGCAATGACCAGGGCCGCCCCAGCAGCCCCCAGCCCAACGACGGCCGCGAGAAAGAGGCGAGTGGCGCGGGCGTACCGAAGCAGACGCGGATCGATCGGTTTCACGTGAAACACACCCTTGAGTCATCCGGCATGTTTCACGTGAAACGACCGTTTCACGTGAAACATGCCCCTGCGATTCAGCGGACCTCCGTGCGCAGCGCGCCCTTCAGCCCTGCGGACTCAGTGCGCCACATCCGGGGCGATGTGATGCGTGCCGATCCGCTTGCGGAACACCCAGTACGTCCACGACTGGTAAAGCAGGACGATCGGCGTGGCGATCCCCGCGCACCAGGTCATGATCTTCAGGGTGTACGGGCTCGACGACGCGTTGGTGACCGTGAGGCTCCAGTCGTCGTTGAGCGAGGACGGCATGACGTTCGGGAAGAGCGTCAGGAAGAGCATCGCGACGGCGGCCACGATGGTGAGCCCCGACAGGGCGAACGCCCAGCCCTCACGGCCACCGTTGACCGCCACGAGCGCCGCGAGCAGCGCGACCACGGCGACGACCAGCACGACCAACGACTTGCCGTCGCCGTTCTCGACCTGGGTCCAGAGCAGGAAGACCAGCGCCAACACAGCTGTCGCCAGCCCGAGTCGCAGCGCCAGCTTGCGCGCCCGCTCCCGAATGTCCCCGACCGTCTTGAGCCCGACGAACACCGTCCCATGGAAGGTGAACAGCGTCAGCGTGACCAGACCGCCGAGGAGCGCGTACGGGTTGAGCAGGTCCCAGAAATTGCCCACGTACTCGAAGTTCTGGTCGATCTTCACTCCGCGCACGATGTTGCCGAAGGCCACACCCCACAGGAACGCCGGGATCAGCGAGGTCCAGAAGATCGATGTCTCCCAGTTGCGCTGCCAGTTCTCCTCGGGCCGCTTCGCCCGGTACTCGAAGGCGACACCGCGCACGATCAGGCAGACCAGGATGATCAGCAGTGGCAGATAGAAGCCGGAGAAGAGCGTGGCGTACCACTCGGGGAAGGCGGCGAAGGTCGCGCCGCCCGCCGTGAGCAGCCACACCTCGTTGCCGTCCCAGACGGGACCGATCGTGTTGATCAGCACCCGCTTCTCCATGCGGTCCCGGGCCAGCAGCTTGGTGAGGATGCCGACGCCGAAGTCGAAACCCTCCAGGAAGAAGTAGCCGGTCCAGAGGACCGCGATGAGCACGAACCAGACGTCGTGAAGTTCCATGACTCAGCAGCTCCCTGGGCCTAGTAGGAGAAGGCCATCGGCTTGTCGGCGTCATGGGAGTCGCCGCCAATCCTGGTGGGCGGGTTGAGGTCGGCCTCGGTGAGCTCGGGGGGTCCGGCCTTGACGTACTTGAGGAGCAGCTTCACCTCGATGACGGCGAGGATCGCGTAGAGCGACGTGAAGACGATCATCGACGTGAGGACCTCACCCTGCGAGACGCCGGGGGAGACCGCATGCCGGGTCTGCAGCACGCCGTAGACGACCCACGGCTGACGGCCCATCTCGGTGAAGATCCAGCCCCAGGAGTTGGCGATCAGCGGGAAGCCCAGGGTCAGGATGGCGATGCGCCAGTACCACTTGGTGAGCGTCGGGCCGAGGGCCTTGTTCTTGAAGAGGACCAGATGCGGCACCTCGTCGTCACCGACCCTCAGGTGCTGCGGCAGCATGAACTTCTTACGAGTCAGCCAGAGTCCGACCAGGCCGATCGCGAAGGACGCCATGCCGAAGCCGATCATCCAGCGGAACGCCCAGAAGGTGACGGGGATGATGGGGCGATAGTCACCGGGACCGTACTTCTCCTGCTCGGCCTTGTTGGTGTCGTTGATGCCAGGGACGTACGAGCTGAAGTCGTCGTCGGCGAGGAACGACAGTATCCCCGGGACGGACAGCTCGACGGTGTTGTGTCCCTTGCTCACGTCGCCGTACGCGAAGACCGAGAACGGCGCGGAGTTCTGGCCGTCCCACAGCGCCTCGGCGGCGGCCATCTTCATGGGCTGCTGCTTGAACATGACCTTGCCGAGGGTGTCGCCGCTGATCGCGGTCAGTAGTCCCGCGATGACGACGGTGATCAGGCCGAGCCGCAGCGAGGTCTTCATCACGGAGATGTGCTTCTTGCGGACCAGATGGAAGGCGGCGATGCCGACCATGAAGGCGCCGCCGGTCAGGAAGGACGCCGTGAGCGTGTGGAACGCCTGGGCGAGCGCGGTGTTCTGGGTCAGCACGTGCCAGAAGTCGGTGAGTTCCACACGCCCCTTCACCTTGTTGATCCGGTAGCCGACGGGGTGCTGCATCCACGAGTTGGCCGCGAGGATGAAGTACGCCGACAGGATCGTGCCGATCGAGACCATCCAGATGCAGGCCAGGTGGATCTTCTTGGGCAGCTTGTCCCAGCCGAAGATCCACAGACCGATGAAGGTGGACTCGAAGAAGAAGGCGATCAGGGCCTCGAAGGCGAGCGGGGCACCGAAGATGTCACCGACGAATCGCGAGTAGTCGGACCAGTTCATGCCGAACTGGAACTCCTGCACGATGCCGGTGACCACGCCCATCGCGATGTTGATCAGGAAGAGCTTGCCCCAGAACTTGGTGGCCCTGAGGTACTTCTCCTTCTCCGTGCGTACCCAGGCCGTCTGCAGGCCGGCGGTGAGCCCGGCGAGCGAGATCGTCAGGGGGACGAAGAGGAAGTGGTAGACGGTGGTGATGCCGAACTGCCATCGCGCCAGAGTCTCCGGCGCCAAAGCCAATTCCACGTCGTCAGTCTCCTTACGTCGCCGTGGTACAGCGGCAGTCTGCCCCCTTTGTCACGTACATCACGGGAGCAACCGGGACACGTTTGTGAACGCGTTCACATTCACAAGCAATTATGACGCATGGCCGTTCGACGGGTGACGGGCGGGGGTGCCTAAGTGTGGCGAGACGGGTCACACGTGCGGCCGCCGTCGAGAACGACCTGGCCGGACCCCTTGGCAAGGTCTTCAACATATTGTTGAATCCGCGGCATGCAGATACGGATCTCCTGGCCCGCGGGGCACCTCACCGCGGCCCTCGACGACAGCCCGACCGTCCGGGCCCTCGCCAAGGCACTGCCACTGGCCTCCACCGCCCGCACGTGGGGCGAGGAGGTCTACTTCGACACAGGCGTCCCGGTCGCCCCCGAGGCGGACGCCCAGCAAGTCGTCGAGCCCGGTACGGTGGCCTTCTGGACCGACGGAGACGCCCTCGCGCTCCCCTACGGGCCCACACCGATCTCGCGGGGCGACGAATGCCGCCTCGCGAGCCCGTGCAACGTCCTCGGCCACCTCGACAACGACCCGCGCACGCTCGCCACCGTGCGCGACGGCGACCCCGTACGCGTAGAACTCGTGGGCGACTAGAGCTCCTTGCGGAACGCTTCCGTCGCCTTCAGGAAGATGTCGTTCGCCTCGGTCTCGCCGATCGTCACTCGGACGCCCTCGCCGGCGAAGGGGCGTACGACGACACCGGCCTGCTCGCAGTGGGCGGCGAAGTCGAGCGTGCGCTCCCCCAGTCGCAGCCACACGAAGTTGGCCTGCGTCTCGGGTACCGTCCAGCCCTGACCGTGCAGTGCCTCGACCACGCGCTGGCGCTCGCAGACCAGCGAGCCGACCCGGCCGAGCAGCTCGTCCTCGGCGCGCAGGCTCGCCACCGCGGCGTCCTGGGCCAGCTGGCTCACGCCGAAGGGGACCGCCGTCTTGCGCAGCGCAGCGGCGACCGGCTCATGGGCGATCGCGAAGCCGACCCGGAGGCCCGCGAGCCCGTATGCCTTGGAGAAGGTGCGCAGCACGCAGACGTTGGGCCGGTCGCGGTAGATCGCCACGCCGTCCGGCACCTCGACGTCGCGGATGAACTCGCGGTACGCCTCGTCCAGCACGACCAGCACATCGCTGGGTACCCGGTCGAGGAACCGCTCGAGCTCGGCCCGGCGCACCACGGTGCCGGTCGGATTGTTGGGGTTGCAGACGAAGATCAGCCGGGTCCGGTCGGTGATCGCGTCCGCCATCGCATCCAGGTCGTGCACCTCGCCCGGCGTCAGCGGCACCTTCACCGAGGTCGCGCCGCTGATCTGCGTAATGATCGGGTACGCCTCGAAGGACCGCCAGGCGTAGATGACCTCGTCTCCGGGCCCGCTCGTGGCCTGCAGCAGCTGCTGGGCGACCCCGACCGAGCCGGTGCCGGTCGCCAGGTGCGAGAGGGGGACGCCGAAGCGGTCCGACAGCTCGCTCATCAGCCCGGTGCACGCCATGTCCGGGTAGCGGTTGAAGGATCCGGTCGCGGCGGTCACGCTCTCGATCACACCGGGCAGCGGCGGATACGGGTTCTCGTTGGAGGACAACTTGTACGCCACCGGACCGGCGGCCGCGGCGGGCTTGCCGGGCTTGTAGGTGGGGATACCCTCCAGCTCGGCACGCAGCTTGGGGTTCGTCTCGCTCACCGCAGTCCTCCTCGTGACCACCACCGGCTCATGACCACCACCGGCTACCAATGCTTCTCACCTTATGAGGATTCGGCGCCGCTGCGAATGGCCTGTGGACAACCGAACGGCAACCGGGCCACTGCCGGCCGCGCCCCTGCGATCACTCCCGCGCGGCGTGGCGGCGATCCTCGTACGCCCCGGTGATCATCCTCGTACCGCCCGCCGGGCATCCACATACGAAGGCGTACGAACTGGGGGGCGCGCCATCCGGCCGCGCACGCGCCGGTGGCTCACGCCGTGGCGCGCATCCCTCGTGAAGGTGAGTTGAGACCTCTTCGAAACATGGCCCCCTTGGCAGGCCCATGCGCGCCGACAAGTCACGTACTACCGTAGAATCCTTCAACTACCTTTATTTCCAAGGAAGTTGACTGCCTTCGACCATGCAGAAACGTGCCTGTCAACGAGTGCATATGCGTCCGCACTACCCCACCGCATGAGCCCTACTATCGGCTCGCCATGACAGCAGCAGGGAAGCACCAGGTGAGCCGGGCGGAGACCTCCCGCCGAGGCGGTCGACCGGGCCGGGCGGGTATCAGAGACGTGGCTGCGGCCGCAGGGGTCTCCATTACGACCGTGTCCGATGCCCTCAACGGTAAGGGCCGGCTCCCGGACGCCACCCGACGCCACGTCCGCGAGGTCGCCGACCGGCTGGGCTATCGCCCGTCGGCCGCGGCCCGAACCCTCCGTACCGGCAAGTCGGGCCTCATCGGCCTGACCGTGACGACGTACGGGGATGAACCTTTCACCTTCACGGAGTTCGCGTACTTCGCGGAGATGGCCAGAGCCGCCACCTCGGCCGCGCTCGCCCGGGGCTACGCCCTGGTCATCCTCCCCGCGACCTCGCGCCACGACGTGTGGTCGAACGTCGCTCTGGACGGAACCGTGGTCATCGACCCGTCCGACCAGGACCCGGTCGTCAGCGAGCTGGTCCGGCAGGGATTACCGGTCGTCTCCGACGGCCGCCCGGCCGGCTCGCTCCCCGTCACCGCCTGGGTGGACAACGACCACGAGGCCGCGGTCCTGGGAATCCTCGACCACCTGGCCGAGGCCGGCGCCCGCCGGATCGGCCTCCTCACCGGAACCACCACCGACACGTACACCCACCTCTCCACCACCGCATACCTGCGCTGGTGCGAGCGCGTGGGTCAGGATCCGGTGTACGAGGCCTATCCTGCGCACGATCCGTGCGCGGGAGCCGTCGCGGCCGACCGGCTCCTCGCCCGACCCGACCGCCCTGACGCCGTCTACGGTCTCTTCGACCCGAACGGCACCGACCTGCTCGCCGCGGCCCGGCGCTACGGCCTGCGGGTACCGGACGACCTGCTGCTGGTTTGCTGCAGCGAGTCCACCGTCTACGCCAACACCGAGCCGCCTATCACGACGCTCTCCCTCAAGCCGCGCCGGATCGGCACGGCGGTGGTCCAGCTCCTCATCGACGCCATCGAGGGGGTCGAATCGGACCAACCGGTCCAGCAGGTGATACCGACGGAGCTGATCGTGCGGACGTCCTCCGAACGCCGTCCGCCCCGTACGACAGTCAGTCCGCCCCGATCACCCGAGGAGGGTTGACGCCCTGCGCAGAAAGGGCGGGGAAAGCCCCGCCCAATTCGGGCGAAAACAGCGGTGAACTGGGCTCCTCCTCCGATTCACCACCCCTGGGTCATCACATGGCGCGATCCGCATTCCTATGATGGGCGGACGACACCGCGGGCCGCTGCGACCAGGCAGTCCGATCCGGTGCAGATGCGGCGCGATGGTGGTGGAGGGGTCGATGACTCAGGGGGCCGGTCAGGGACCCGAGGCGGTGCGGACGGCGACGTTGCGCGACTTCCGGGTGCCCGCGTATGTCCACGAGACCGGTCCGTACGCGCAGAGCACGCCCCACGGTGGGGGCACCAGACCCGCCGAGGAGTCCCCTGCCTATCCGGCGGACCCCTCGGAGGCGTACACCCCCACCCGGCGCGATCTGCCCGTCATCAACCGGGGTGACACGCTTGAGGTCGCTGTTGACCCCGCCGCCGTGGCCGCCCCGCAGCCGACCGACGGACCCGGTCCGCTGTACGTCGTCGGTGACGTGCACGGCTATCTCGACCAGTTGGTCGCCGCGCTCCAGGAGCAGGGCCTCATCGACGCCGCGGGCAACTGGTCCGCCGGGACCGCGCGCCTGTGGTTCCTCGGCGACTTCACCGATCGCGGTCCGGACGGCATCGGCGTGATCGACCTCGTGATGCGGCTGTCCGCCGAAGCGGCCGCGGCCGGCGGCTACTGCAAGGCGCTCATGGGCAACCACGAGCTGCTCCTGCTCGGCGCCAAGCGGTTCGGCGACACCCCCGTCAACTCCGGGGCGGGCACCGCCACCTTCCAGGCGGCCTGGCTGCTCAACGGCGGCCAGAAGACCGACATGGACCGCCTCCAGGACCACCACTTGCAGTGGATGGCCCGCCTCGATGCCATGGAGCAGGTCGACGGGCACCTCCTGGTGCACTCCGACACCACTGCCTACCTCGACTACGGCGACTCCATCGAAGCGGTCAACGACACCGTCCGCGAGACACTCACCCGCAACGACGCGGACGAGTGCTGGGACCTCTTCCGCAAGTTCACCAAGCGCTTCGCCTTCCGCGACGACGGGGGCGCCGACGCCGTCCGCGAACTGCTGGGAGCGTACGGCGGCACCCGCATCGTCCATGGTCACAGCCCCATTCCGTACCTCCTGGGTGAGGTCGGCTCGGAGGACGACGAAGACGGCGCCGGCCCGGTGGTCGAGGGACCGCATCTGTACGCCGACGGGCTCGCCATCGCGATGGACGGCGGCGTGACCATGGCCGGAAAGCTACTGGTCCAGCAATTGCCTCTGGATACCTGAGCGTTCACCGGGCAGGCGTCCCCGCAGGAGGACTGCGCTGGCCAGGGGGCAATTTCTGGAAACCCCCTGTCACGGCGTGCCGTCACCGCTCTACCATCGGCTTATCCGTAGCAGGCTCCCCTCCGTTTCTGCCCGACGGCTCGTCAGCGTGCGAGCCACCAGCCCTACGGAGCATCGGGGGATGCACATGAACAGCGTTCCGCAGCACCTGCTGAGCGAGGACCGCCAGGATTACGAGCGGATCCTCGATGAGGCGCTGCGCTCCGCACCACACCGTCCGGAACTCGCCGCTGTCGGCCAGCGGCTCAACCCCGAACAACTGCGCACCATGGCGCTGAACGCCACCGCACTCATCACGGCGGCCGCAGTGACCGAATACCAGCATTACGTGAAGGTCCGCGAGGAACTGCGTCAGCCGGCGCCGTCCACCCGGGTCGTGAGCGAGGAAGCCGGCTCCGCGGAGCCGGGCGCGATCGGGCTCGCCGCCACCGTGGGGGAGGTGTCCGAGACCGCCGGTGCCGGCGTCATCGCCGTCGTCGCGGTGCTCGCCCCCGTCCTCGCCGGGACAGCGGCGGCGATATTCCTGCTCGTGGGGTACCTCCTGAAGATGCTCGACCCCGAGCAGGCGTTCGCCAAGACCCTTCTCACCACCGGATGGGTCTTCGGCGCGGTCACGGCGGCCGCGATTCTCGTCGCCGCGGTCGGACTGCTGCTGACAGCACTGCGCAACAGCTCGTCCTCGCTCCAGGCCGGAGCACGCGGCGAGCTGGACGAACAGGTGGCCCGGGCCAGGGAAGCCTGGCACGAGGCCCTGCTGGAGCGCGGCATCCTGCCCTTCCTCCGGGAGGCCCTCACCGACCCGGGCTCGGCGGCACTGGGTCGTCCGGCACCGACGCCCAGCCGCATCCCGCAACTCGGCTACAACCGGCCGGGGTTCAGCAGTCCCGAGGGTGGACCCGCGGCCGGCCCGCGCCCGAGCTTCTCCAGCCCGGACTTCACGAGCCCGGACTTCGGAGGACCGGAGCACCAGCCGGAGTGACGCCCGGGCCGACCGGGTGGCTCATGTCCGAGGGTGAGGGCCGGGATGCGGGGAGGAACCGGGGCCCGCGCTGATGAGGCGCGGGCCCGAACCGGTGAGTGACGTACGCCCGCACGCTCCCTGGCCGGGCGCGTCCGAACGCCCCCTGGCCGGGCGCCGTCAGCCGATGCCCGGCCCGGCAGGACCCGGTCGGACGCCGCGCGACCCGGAAGGCTTCGGTCAGATGATGCCGAGCTGCCGGGCCGCTGTCATCCAGGCCGGAAACTCGGACAGCAGCCGGTCGTACAGCTCCGGGTCCGGGACGCTGCTGATGTCGTCGACCGCGAAGAATCCGACGTTGTCGACGCGTCGGCCCGGCAGTGTGTCGAACCGCTCCAGCACTCCGTAGTTGGACCGGCCCAGGCCCACGAACTGCCAGAAGATCGGCTCCTCGACCGCTTCCCGCAGCTCCTTCTCGATCTCCTTGTTGCGATAGACACCTCCGTCGGAGAAGAACAGCACCAGGGTGGGATCGGCGGCCGGATGCTCACGCACATACGTCCGGACCTCGGCGATCACCTTCTGCTCCTCGTTCTGGATCCCGACCGCGCGCATGTCCACCTGCCCCTGCCTCAGCCCCTTCCGCGGCTTCTTGCTCCGTCGGAACAGGCTCAGCTCACCGACCCGGACGTGGAGCTCCAGCCACTCGGGCAGTTCCCCCAGACCGAGATCCGGCAGCCGGGCCGCATGGGACCCGAACGTCCACGCCTGCATCACTCCGTCGTCGTCCAGCTGCGCGGCCACCGCGGCCATCCGCTCCACCACGTCGGCCACGACGCCCTTCGAGTACAGGAAGGACATCGACCCGGAGGCATCGAGCACCAGCACGACACGCGCCATGACCCCCTCCGCCCCCCGCTTGCGCAGACTGACCGCCACCTGCTCCTTGCGCAGGGAGAGCCGCTTGCGCATGTCCACAGGCAACTGCTCCTCGCCCTTGGTGAGGCGGGGGACGGGTCCTGGGGGCGCCGACGGAACCTGCGGGGCGGGCGGGACCACAGGCGGCACGACGGGCGGTCCCGCGGACGGCACCACCGGTGGGCCCGCGGCAGTCACCGCGGGCGGCACCGCCGACGCAGCACCCGTCCCGGACCCGGAGCCGGCGGCAGGCGCAGAGGCCCCGGCCTCGTCGTCCACACTGATCCCGAAGTCGGTGGCCAGGCCCGCGAGACCGGACGCGTAGCCCTGTCCGACCGCGCGGAACTTCCACTGGCCGCCCCGCAGATACAGCTCACCACCGATGAACGCCGTCTCCGTCGTGGCCTCCATCTCGAAGCGCGCGAGCTCCTGCCGCGTCCCGGCGTCGAGCAACGTCAGCGTCAGTCCGGACAGCTGACCGAAGGTGCCGCCGTCGGCCGAGGCGCACAGGACGACCCGCTCGATGCCCGGCTCCAGGGCGCGCAGATCAACTCCGACCGTGTCCGTCGTGGCTCCGCCGTCCCGCCGCTTCCCGAGGTGCCGTACGGCCCCGGAGGCATGCTGCGGCTGGTTGTAGAAGACGAAGTCCCCGTCGTCCCGCACCCGTCCACCCGCACCGAGCAGCAGCGCCGAGGCATCGGCGTCCGGCGCACCGGGCCCCCCGGCCCAGCCGAGCACGACCTGAACAGCCCCGGCGGCCACGGGAAGGTTGGCGCCCTTGCTCATGGATGTCGCTGTCATGCGCCCAGTCTGCCGACAGAACCCGGTCCCGGAGCCGTCCGATGCACATGCGCGAGCCTCGGACGGCTCCGAACACCACGCACTCGTGCGCGCCTCAGTCCGCCAACGGCAGATAAACCCGGTTGCCCGCTGCCGCGAACTCCTTGGACTTCTGCGCCATGCCCTCCTCGATCTCCACCTGCGAACCGCCGTGCTCGCGGCGGATGTCCTGCGAGATCTTCATCGAGCAGAACTTCGGCCCGCACATGGAGCAGAAGTGGGCCGTCTTGGCGGGCTCGGCCGGCAGTGTCTCGTCGTGGAACTCCCGTGCCGTGTCCGGGTCGAGGGCCAGATTGAACTGGTCCTCCCACCGGAACTCGAAGCGGGCGTCGGACAGCGCGTCATCCCATTCCTGCGCACCGGGGTGCCCCTTGGCGAGGTCGGCTGCGTGGGCGGCGATCTTGTAGGTGATGACGCCGGTCTTGACGTCGTCACGGTTGGGCAGGCCCAAGTGCTCCTTGGGCGTGACATAGCAGAGCATGGCCGTGCCCCACCAGGCGATCATCGCGGCACCGATGCCGGAGGTGATGTGGTCGTACGCCGGCGCGACGTCCGTCGTCAGCGGGCCCAGCGTATAGAACGGAGCTTCATCACAGATCTCCTGCTGAAGGTCGATGTTCTCCTTGATCTTGTGCATCGGGACATGCCCCGGCCCTTCGATCATGGTCTGTACGTTGAAACGCTTGGCGATCGTGTTGAGTTCCCCGAGCGTCCTCAACTCCGCGAACTGCGCAGCGTCGTTGGCGTCCGCGATGGAGCCGGGCCGCAGGCCGTCGCCGAGTGAGTACGTGACGTCGTACGCCGCGAGGATCTCGCAGAGCTCCTCGAAGTTCTCGTACAGGAACGACTCCTTGTGGTGCGCCAGGCACCAGGCCGCCATGATCGAGCCGCCGCGCGAGACAATGCCTGTCTTGCGGTTCGCGGTGAGCGGCACATACGGCAGGCGCACGCCCGCGTGGACCGTCATGTAGTCCACGCCCTGCTCAGCCTGCTCGATGACCGTGTCCTTGTAGATCTCCCAGGTCAGCTCCTCGGCGCGGCCGTCGACCTTCTCCAGCGCCTGGTAGAGCGGCACCGTGCCGATGGGGACGGGGGAGTTGCGCAGCACCCACTCGCGGGTGGTGTGGATGTTGCGGCCGGTGGACAGGTCCATGACCGTGTCGGCGCCCCAGCGGGTCGCCCAGGTCATCTTCTCGACCTCCTCCTCGATGGAGGACGTCACGGCCGAGTTGCCGATGTTGGCGTTGACCTTCACCAGGAACCGCTTACCGATGATCATCGGCTCGATCTCCGGGTGGTTGACGTTCGCGGGCAGCACCGCGCGCCCCGCGGCGATCTCCTCGCGTACGACCTCGGGGTCGACGTTCTCGCGGACCGCTACGAACTCCATCTCGGGCGTGATCTCACCGCGGCGGGCGTACGCGAGTTGCGTCACCGCCTGTCCGGGGCGGCCCCTGCGCGGCTGGCGCGGCCGGCCCGGGAAGACCGCGTCGAGGTTGCGCAACCCCCCACGCGGCGACGTGTGCTTGACCCCGTCGTCCTCGGGGCGGACCGGACGGCCCGCGTACTCCTCGGTGTCGCCGCGGGCGATGATCCAGTTCTCGCGCAGCGGCGTCAGACCCCTGCGTACGTCGGTGTCGACGGTCGGATCGGTGTACGGGCCGGAGGTGTCGTACAGCGTGACGGACTGCCCGTTGGTGAGGTGCACCTGGCGGACCGGCACTCGTAGATCAGGGCGTGAGCCGCCGAGATACGCCTTGTGCCAGCCGATGGACTTCCCGGCCTCGCCGTTCTCGGCCGGGGCGGATGCCCCACCGTTCTCGGCCGGAGCAAGCGCCCCATCCGTCTGGCTGGAGGCAGGCGTGCGTACGTCCTTGTTGGTCATGAGACCTACTCCCTACGCCGGCATTACCCGGTAACAGGTTCGGCGGTCGACGCAGCGGCTTCCGTCCGTCGATGTTTCATGTGAAACATCGCCAAGACGAAGGTCAGCGCCCTCTCAGCCCGGTGCTCCGAGCTCCCGCGTGTGCAAAGGTGCCTCCACGCTAGCGTCATATCTGGCGCGCTGAACAGAGGGCCCCCTTCGTTCTTGCGATGATCGGGCGGTGACCACAATGCAGCAGCCTCCGTTCCCACCGTCCGATCCGCCTCGCGGGTCCGGCTCCGGTGGCGGCCATGGACACGGTTCCGGCGACGGCCGCGGACATGGACCGGGCGGTGGCGGCCATGGGCCGGGCCCCGGCGACAGCCATGGTCCTGGCGGCGCGCACGGCCACTCGCACAGTCACAGCCACGGCCCTGCAACGCCCGTCTCCAAGCACCTGCGCAAGGTCATCGCCGCGGTACTGATCCCCTTCGCGACGGCGGTCCTCGTGGGACTCGTGGTGCTCTGGCCCGGCGGCGCCCCGTCGCACGAGCGCACTGGCGTCGGCTTCGACCGGCAGACCCAGCAGGCGACGGTCGCCAAGGTCGACAAGGTGGACTGCAAGTCCGTGAACGCCTCGGGGGAGACCCCGACCGGTGACACGTCCACGGCCGAGGGCTCCTCCGCGCAACAGCAAGCGACGGGTGACTGCAAGAAGGCGACGATTCGGATCGACACCGGCAAGGACAAGGGCCGTACGTTCACCGAGATCGTCCAGCCGGACCAGTCGCGGCAGTTGCACCAGGGCGAGAAGGTCGTGGTCGCGTACGAGCCCTCCGCGCCCAAGGACTTGCAATACTCGGTCACCGACGTGAACCGGAAGTTCCCCCTGGCGCTGCTCGCGGGGATCTTCGCGCTGGTCGTCGTGGTGGTGGGCCGGATGCGCGGCGTCATGGCGCTCATCGCGCTGGCCATCAGCTTCCTGATCCTGAATTTCTTCATCCTGCCGGCGATCCTGCATGGCTCGGACCCGCTGATCGTGGCGGTCGTCGGGGCCAGCGCCATCATGCTGATCGCGCTCTACATGTGCCACGGCCTCTCGGCCCGCACGTCGGTGGCCGTCATCGGCACACTGCTCTCGCTGGTGCTGATCGGCGTGCTCGGCTCCGTCTTCATCGGCTGGGCGGCGCTGACCGGAAACACCGACGACAACACCGGCCTGATCCATGGCTTGTATCCGTCCATCGACATGAGTGGTCTGCTGCTCGCGGGCGTCATCATTGGTTCGCTCGGTGTGCTCGACGATGTGACGGTGACGCAGACGTCCGCGGTCTGGGAGCTGCACGAGGCGAATCCGACGATGGGCTGGCGTGGCCTGTACCGCGCGGGCATCCGCATCGGCCGCGACCACATCGCATCCGTCGTCAACACCCTTGTCCTGGCGTACGCGGGCGCCGCGCTGCCACTGCTGCTGCTCTTCTCGATCGCGCAGAGCAGCGTGGGCGCGGTCGCCAACAGCGAGCTGGTCGCCGAGGAGATCGTGCGCACCCTGATCGGCTCGATCGGCCTGGTCGCCTCGGTGCCGGTGACCACGGCGCTGGCCGCACTGGTGGTCTCCGCGGACCGCACGGACACCAAGGCCGGACCCGTGGAGCCCGCGGGAGCCAGGACGCCGGTACGCAGTGGGAAGGGCCGTCGCCGCAAGCGCTGAGAGCATCCGGCGCCGCGCCCCTTGTGAGGAAGCGTTACTCCACTGGGAGGGTGGCGGTACGTCAGCCCGCGCTCTGCTCCTCCGCCAGAATGCGGTCCAGCGCCTCGTCGAGGTGCGTGTCGAAGTCGGCCAGGGAACGCTCCTGCCCCAGCGGCACCAGTTTGTCCGTGCGGTCGAGGAATGCCACGAGCGGTGCCGCGCCGGACCGGAACAGCGCGTGGTCGCCGCCCACCTGAAGCCGGATCAGCACCTCGCCGAACGCCTCCGGGTCTGCGGGCGCGATGTGCACATCGCCGTCACCGCATGGCCGGCCCACGCCGTCGACCAGCAACTCCCGCCCGAACGCCCAGGTCACAGGAGCGTCTCCGGGCAAATGGAAGGTCAGCCGCACGGCGTACGGATCACAGGTCTCGTATCGGAGTTCCACAGGAATACGGAAGGACAACTCCTCCGACACGAGGAAGTTCATCATGACCTCTGCCTGTACCGACTCGCGCATCGCCTACCCCGTCGTTTGCCGTCGACTGGCCAGGAATCGTCCCCCTGACACTGCTGGAATCTTGCTCAACGTGCACGAGAGATCACAAGGAGTGAGTTTTCAGATACTGATAGAGATCGCGAGTGTCCCTAGCAACTTGCCGATTTCGCTCTGCAATTGGCGTGCGGCGGGCAGCAGTCGCTCGGCCTGATGAGAAGGCAGAGAAATGGCCATCGTCCCCGCAGTTGAGCCTGCCGTGATGGGGATCGCGGCGCAGACGGTGCCCAGCGCGTACTCCTGGCGCTCGATGACGGGCTCCATCCGTCCCGTCCGATCCAGGCGTCGCAGCAGGCTGTCATTGTCACGCACCGTGTACGGAGTGATCGACTGCACCGGGTACCGGTCGAGGTGGTCCCGGCGGGCCTTCTCGTCCAACTGGGACAGCAGGCACTGGCCGATCGCGTGCGCGTGCCCGGTCTCCCGGAAGTCGGCCCACTCCTCGACCGCGGGGTTGCCCGGGGTGTCGGCGACGCACATGACCTCGATCTCGCCGTCGCGGTAGATCGCGTAGTACACGGGAACGCCGATCGAATCGCGCCAGTGCGCGAGCGCGTCGCTCACCGTGCTGCGACGTTTCTGCTGTGCTCCGCTGCTGCTCAGCTGCTCGGCGGCCTCGCCTAGGAAGAACAGCCCCTTGTCGCGGCGCAGATAGCCCTCATGGACCAGGGTGCGCAGCAGGTGGTACGCCGTCGGCAGCGCGAGCCCGGCCTCCCGGGCGAGCTGCTTGGCGGGGGCGCCGTGATCGCGCGCAGCGACGGCCTCCAGCAGTCGCATCGCGCGCTGCACGGAGCCGATCAGGGTTGTGGCGTGCGGCTCCAGGGGCGCGGCCTGCGCATGAGAGGTGCGCGGGGCGCATGTCTCTCCGGGCGTGGTGCGCGGCTGGGTGGGCGGGACACATGATCCCGCCGGCACGCCCGATCGCTGGACGGGTGGAGTGGGGGAATCTGCGGGTGCGGTGTCAACCGTGGCCAAGGGGCACTCCCTAAGGCGCGAGGGGGACCGCCCGTGCGGGGGAACACGGGAGGGGGCTGTGCGCTGCCCGCGGGGGGTCGACCCCGCGTCGAATTCCGGACTTTAATCGCCTGCCACCGCTCACAGACGGCCTCGCCGGAAACTTCCCTCGCCCGAGGGAACCTCAGGTTCCCGTTACCGGTCGCTCACCCTCTCGCGTCTCACCCGTCACTGAGCGAAGCCCCATCAGTCACCGAGCGAAGCCTCACCAGTCGCTGCGCGACGACGAGCTCGACATGAACTTCCGCACGATGTAGATCAGTCCGCCGACCAGCGCGACGAAGACCAGGGCCTTGAAGAGCAGGCTGATGACCACGCTGAGCACGCTGACTATCACCGTGCCGAACACAACCAGGGCGATGACCGGCACCGCGACCCACTTCACCCACCACGGCATACCGTTGAAGATCTCTCGCATCGCCCTCGTCCTTACCTCTCCGCCCGTTGCCCCAAGTCCGGAGCGCTGCTTACGGGTTCTCAGATGTCCTGCGTTGATGTCCTGCACTCGATGCTAGGGCCGAGAGGGGGCCGGGCGGGGGCCTCGCACCCCTTGTCCTCCCCTGACCGTTCCCCTAGGGAACCCTGAGGCGGAGGTCAGCTCTCCGGCGGAGAGAACACCACCAGAACCCTCAGGTCCTCGGTGATGTGGTGGAACTTGTGGGCGACCCCGGCGGGTACGTAGACGACGCTGCCACGCGCCACCTGGGTGGTCTCCAGACCGACGGTGATCGATGCGCGACCGCTCACCACGAAGTAGACCTCGTCCTGCTGGTGCGGCTTCTGCGGGTCGAGGCCGCCCGCGTCGAGTGCGTACAGGCCCACCGACATGTTCCGCTCGCGCAAAAACTGCAGGTAGGCGCCATCGTTGGCGGCGCGTTCCGCCTCCAGTTCGTCCAGCCGGAATGCCTTCATCGCCCTCGTCCGCTCTCGTACGCCGCAGGCTGTATCCCCAGCCTGGTCCGCCAGTCGATCTCTTCTGCCACGATCAGACACATGAAGAATTTCGTAGTCAAGACGCTCGCCAACGCAGGGGCCCTGGCCGTCGCCGTGTGGCTGCTCGACAAGATCACCCTGACGGGCGACAGCACCGGCAAGAAGGTCGGCACGTTGCTGATCGTGGCGCTGGTCTTCGGCCTGGTGAATTTCCTGGTCAAGCCGGTCGTGAAGGTGCTGACCTTCCCGCTGTTCATTCTCACGCTCGGCCTGATCACCCTGGTGGTCAATGCCCTGATGCTGCTGCTCACCTCGTGGCTGGCCGACAAGCTCGACCTGAGCTTCCACGTCGAGGGCTTCTGGACCGCGGTCCTCGGCGGCCTGATCATCTCCATCGTGTCCTGGGCGCTCAACGTCGTGCTGCCCGACGGCAAGGACTGAGTACACGATGCCCTATCGAGTCTGCTTCGTCTGCACAGGCAACATCTGCCGCTCCCCCATGGCCGAGTCCGTCTTCCGGGCCCATATAGAAGAGGCCGGGCTCGACGGCCTGGTCGAGGTCGACAGCGCGGGCACGGGCGGCTGGCACGAGGGCGACGGCGCCGACTCCCGCACCGTCGCCGTACTGGAGGCGGGCGGCTACGAGAGCGACCACGCGGCCCGGCAGTTCCAGGTCTCGTGGTTCTCCCGCCTCGACCTCGTCATCGCCCTCGACTCCGGTCATCTGAAAACACTGCGCCGCCTCGCACCTACTCCGGAGGACGCGGCCAAAATCCGGCTCCTGCGGTCGTACGACCCCGCTGCGGGCGACGACCTGGACGTCCCTGATCCGTATTACGGACGTATGGACGGCTTCGAGGAGTGTCTTGAGATGGTGGAAGCGGCGAGCCCAGGACTGGTCGCCGCGATACAGGAGCAAGTGGAGGGACGGGCGGCATGACGTCAGAGGATTTCGTCACGGGGACAGGTGACGGCACGCGCGCGGTGCGGGCCGGACTGCCCGAACCCGTCAAGTACGAGCCGACGCTCCCGGGCCCGGTCTTCGCCGCGCACTTCCATCTGCCGGGCGAGCCCACCGGCCCGTACACCTACGGCCGTGACGAGAACCCGACGTGGACGCTCCTGGAGCGTGCCATCGGCGAGCTGGAGGCCCCCGGACAGGAGGGCGTCGAGACGCTCGCCTTCCCTTCGGGCATGGCCGCGATCTCGGCGGTCCTCTTCTCCCAGCTGCGCGCCGGCGACATCGTGGTCCTGCCCGACGACGGCTATCAGGTGCTGCCGCTGGTGCGCGAGCAGCTGACCGCCTACGGCATCGAGGTGCGCACCGCCCCGACCGGCGGCGACGCCCAGCTGGAGGTTCTCGACGGGGCGAAGCTGCTGTGGATCGAGACCCCGTCGAACCCGGGCCTCGACGTGTGCGACGTAAGGCGGCTCGTCGCGGCGGCACACGCCCAGGGCACCCTCGTCGCAGTCGACAACACCCTCGCGACCCCGCTCGGCCAGCGCCCGCTGGAGCTGGGCGCCGACTTCTCCGTGGCCAGCGGCACCAAGATGCTCACCGGGCACGGCGACATCCTTCTGGGATACGTCACTGCGCTCGATACCGCTCTGATGGCCCCCGTGCGGCGCTGGCGGAAGATCGTCGGCGCGATCCCCGGCCCCATGGAGGCCTGGCTGGCGCACCGCTCGCTGGCCACGCTGCAGCTGCGCGCCGACCGGCAGACCGCCAACGCCCTGGCGATCGCCGAGGCGTTGCGTGAGCGGCCCGAGGTCGCCGGACTGCGCTATCCGGGACTGAGCGACGACCCCTCGCACAAGATCGCTTCGCAGCAGATGCGGCGCTTCGGGTGTGTGGTGTCCTTCACCCTGCCCACGCGCGCGCGTGCCGACCGTTTTCTCGACGCGCTGCTTCTGGTGGACGACGCGACGAGCTTCGGTGGCGTGCGGTCCACGGCCGAGCGGCGCGGCCGGTGGGGCGGGGACGCGGTGCCGGAAGGCTTCATCCGTTTCTCGGCCGGCGCCGAGGATCCCGAGGACCTGGTGGCGGACGTGCTGCGGGCACTCGACGAATCCGCGGAGTGAATGTCTACTGAGCGACCGGTGAGTACGCGACGGCGCGTGTCGGCGACGCCGGTTTGGTACCCCGCTACGTACAACGGACGGTCCGAGCCTCCCCCCTCGTGGCTCGGACCGTCCCGGTTCCGCGCGCGAAGAACCGTGCAAACAAGGCTAGTTGACTCTCTGTCAGTGTCCAATCACGGTAGCGACAGAGACCTATCGACTTATTTATAGTTGAGGCTCGCGCGGGGGTGCTGGGAGGGGAGGGGCACCATGGACTTGGCCTTGCTGCGCACTTTTGTGACTGTGCACCGGGCCGGTTCCTTCACGCGCGCCGCCGCGTTGCTCGGACTCTCGCAGCCAGCCGTCACGTCACAGATCCGCACGCTGGAGCGGCAGTTGGGACGGCCCCTGTTTCTGCGCCAGGCTCGCGGGGTGACTCCGACCACCATCGGCGACGAGCTTGCCCACAAGGCGGCTCCGCATCTGGACGCCCTGGTGGAGATCGCCGAGGCCGGGCTCGACGAGGACTCGTCCTTACGCACCCTGCACCTCGCAGGACCACCGGAGTTCACCGCCGAGCGGGCCCTGCCCGCGCTGACGGAGCTGACAGGCGACGACGGCCAGGGCTTCGCGCTGCGCGCCTCCTTCGGGAACGCCGAGGAGACGCTGGAGGGGCTGGCTGCCGGACATCATGATCTGGCCATTACGACGGCCCGCCCACGAGGTGCGCTGCTCACCGCGACTCCGCTCTGCGACGAAGAGCACGTCCTGGTCGCCGCTCCGCGCTGGGCCGCCTGTGTCGGCCCGGGCAAGCTGCGCCGCAAGGGTGCGCACGCACTGGAGAACCTCCCCGTGGTCGAGGTACACGAGTCGCTGCCGCTCGTCGCCCGCTACTGGGCCTCTGTCTTCGACTGCCGCCCGGCAGCCTCGGGCACCGTCGTCGTCCCCGATCTGCGCGCGGTCCTCGCCTGCGCCGCCGCGGGCGCCGGACTCGCCGTGCTGCCCCGGTATCTGTGTGCCGACGCCCTGGAGTGCGGCGACGTCGTGGCGCTCCTCGACCCGGCGATACCTCCTCTGCGTACGTACTTCCTGGTGGTCCGCACCGGAACACTGGCGATGCCGCATATCGCGCGGGCGCACGAGTGGCTGCTGAGGGCGGCCGCCGACTGGAGCTGAGGTCGGCCCGGGCGTCGGCTGGGGCCAAGACCGGGAGGGCTCGCCCAGTATGGAAGCCCATTTCTGAAGCTCTTGGGGCTGTGCGATGTTTCACGTGGAACCAGCCGGGCCACATTTCTCCCATGACCGTCCGACCCGTGGTCAAGCGCACCGCCCGCGCCATCCTGCTCGATGGCGACGATCTGGTCTTGATCAAGCGCACCAAGCCCGGCGTCGATCCCTACTGGCTCACACCGGGTGGCGGGGTCGAACCGGAAGACACGACTGTTGTCGACGCACTCCACCGTGAAGTGCACGAGGAGCTCGGCGCAAAGATCACCGATGTGGTGCCCTGCTTCGTCGACACCGTCGAGCACATCGGCGACGACGGCGGCGCGACCGGCGTGAAGGTGCAGCACTTCTTCGTCTGCCGCCTTGAGTCCATGGACCCGGCCCTGCGTCACGGTCCCGAGGTGGACCAACCGTGCGGCGAGTACGAGATCGTCCGTGTGCCGTTCACGCGGGTCGGGATCGCCTCCGTCCACCTCGTACCGCTGTCACTGCGGCACTACCTCGACGGGAACATCGAGGGCGTACGGGCGATGCACGCGCCCGACCTGGGCTGACTCGCGCTGCTGCGGCTTGTCCGGGCGAGCCTGGGGCCCAGGTCAGTCCCCGGCAGCGACGAGTTCCTCCACCGAGTCGTGGCGTATGCGGTCCGACGGGATGCCGATGTCCCTCAGCGCGTCGACACCGCTGCGAATCATCCCCGGCGGTCCCGAGAGATACGCGTCGTACTCATTCCACGGCCCGTACTCGCGCACGACGTCCGGCAGCTGGAGATGGGCCTGCTGGTCGACGACAGGGCGCACCGCGAGCCAGGGGTGGCTCTGCTGGAGCCGCAGCATCGTGTCGATGTCGTACAGGTCGTGACCGGTGCGGGCACCGTAGAAGACCTCGACCGGGCGGCGCTCCCCGTGCTCGGCGACATCCTCGACCAGGGCCTTGATCGGCGCTATCCCGGTGCCGCCGCCCAGACAGAGCAGTCCACTGTCTGTGGTGTGGTCGACGGTCATCGAGCCGGCCGGGGGTCCGAGCCGGACGATGTCGCCGGGCCGGGCGCGGTGCACCAGCGCGTTGGACACCCAGCCCGCCGGAACCGCCTTCACGTGGAACGACAGCAGCCCGTCGGAGCGGGGCGCCGAGGCGAACGAGTAGTGACGCCAGATCCGTGGCCACCACGGCGTCTCCAGGCTCGTGTACTGCCCGGCGAGGAAGGGGTACGGCTGGTCGGGACGGACGGTGATGACCGCGACGTCCGGGGTCCTGAGATCGTGTGAGACCACCTCCGCGTACCACCAGGCCGGGGCGCGCAGTTCGTCGGCGGCCGCCGCGTCGATCATGACCTGAGAGATGGTCGTGTACGCCCGCACCCAGGCCGCCTCCATCTCGGTGTCCCAGATCGCCGAGGCGTACCGGCTGAGCGAGCCGATGAGGCACTCACCGACGGCCGGGTAGTGCTCGGGCCGCGTGCCGTACTTGCGGTGTCCACGGCCGAGGTTCTGCAGATACGCGACGAGAACCTCGGTGTTGTCGATGTGCTCGGCGGCGGTCAGCAGCGCCTTGAGCAGCCGGTCCCGCTGGGTGTCCATCGCGGCGGGGAACAGTGAGCGCAGTTCGGGGTGGCGCACGAAGAGCAGCGCGTAGAAGTAGGAGGTGACCTTGTCGGCGACGGCGCCGACCTCGGCCATCGTCCGGCGGATCAGCATGGCGTCGGGGGACGCCTTTGGACCGGGGGGTGTCTCGGGAGTGGGCCGTTGGTCGGGCACCCGCGGCAGTGGGCCGGGATCGGGCTGCAGAGAGCCGTACGGGGGCCGCTCGGGACCGGCCTGTGCCTGTACGACGTCGTGGGCGGGCTCTGGCTCCGGATGTCGCGCCTCGGGCTGTGGTGCCTGGCGGAGGCGCTCCTGCGCCGGCACGGGCTCGTGGGTCCGTATCCCCGTCGGCGCCGCCTCGGGGTGTCGCATCCCTGGCGATGGCGCGTCGTGGGATGTCGGCGCATCATGCGGGGCGGGTGGCGCTTCCACGGCCGGTGATATTCGCTCCTGCGTCGACGATCCCTGCTCCGGCGCTCCGTGCCCCGTGGCGGGCCGTCCGACCGGACGCATCGCGGCCAGCCGACGGCCGTCGGCCGCCCCCTGGTCGCCGGCGGAAGGCGCCGGTTCCTTGCGCGGCGTGAACCAGCCGCCCCCGCCGTTGCCGCCGGGAGTACCGTTGTCGGCCGACGTGGTGGTCGGAGCGTCCATGGTGTGCCTCGCCTCGAACATCTTTCGGTCGGTCTGCGCACTTCCGCGGTCGGAAAGTGCCTGCTTTCCCCCGCAGACGGCGTGCTTGCTTTCCCCGTTCAGTCCCCGTCGGCCAATGCGGCCACATTGAACCCGGATTCCCGCTCCGTACGGACAAGTAAGGCGAGAATGTGACATTGGCCGCAGTAGCCTCACCGCAGCATCCCACCTCGAGCCAACACCCGACCGCGTAACGGAAAATGCGGGTCTTCGATCTCTCCGTCCCGTTAGGCTGCATTGGCCTGCGTTCGCGCCCCCACGGGACATGCGCACATGTCGGCGGACGCGAACCGGACTCGACCATACCGGCAGCGGCTGCATACACAAGTCCCCCCTCGCATCACCACGAATTGACGGGGGTCGATCCATCAATTGCCTCAATTACCGGGCGCGATGGACCAATTCATAAGCATCCCACAGATCCCGCCCTACGTAGCCGTGGGTGGCGAGACCCTGCAGATGCCGATCCGCATTGATCGCGACGGATACCGGCACGGCACCGAACAGGTCCTTGTCCGACAATGAGTCGCCAGTCGGCCCGGCTCACCTCGAACTCTTCACAGAGCCGGTCCGTGATCCGCACCTTGGCTGCACTGCTGAGAATCCCCGCCGGATCGACCGCCTCCGTGAAGGGCACGGCGGGAAACCGCGAGCCATGCGCCGCGTGCGCTCCCCACGCTCTCAGCCGTTCCACGAAGAAGGAGGGTGACAGCGAGATGACAGCGCAGTAGTCGCCGTTCCCCCGGATCTCCGCCCAGACGTCCTCTATGCCGGACATCCAGGGCGCCCCTTCGAGAGCGGCCGTCACATGGGCCTCGGTCAGTTCCGCCCACAGGGCATGCACCCGTGTGGCGTACTCTGGCGGGCCTATGCGCCCCGCGGAGATCGCCTGATCGAGCACTACGGTCTCGGCTTCCAGCCCAAGCTGCCGCGAGATCTCCACCGGCGCGGTGCTCCCGTACAGCAACGTCCCGTCGAGGTCGAAGAGATGAAGTCGTGCCATGTCCGCCGAGGCCAGCGGCGCCGGCTGTCCCTCCATCGGTGAGCCCAGCGGTAATCCGCGCCGTTTCACGTGAAACATGTGTCCGCGCTCTGTGCGGTTGTGTACGACATGGCCAAAAGCGCGTACGCGTGCCCGCAAACCGGTGGACGTCAGGGGCGCGTGTCAGACAGCCTGACATGCGTGTCGACACCTTCCCCCGCCGCTCTGCCTATTCGCCGTCTGACGCCTCGCGATCTCACCGCCTGCGCCGACTTGTCCGAGAACCGGGGCTGGCCCCGTGAGGAACACAAGTGGAGTCTGCTCCTCGCGGCGGGAACCGGTTACGGCATCGATGACCCCGACGGCGGTCTCGTCACCGCCTGCGTCGTGACCGAGTATGGACCGCGCGAACGCCCTGATCTGGGAGCCATCGGCATGGTTCTCGTCGCCGAGCGGTATGCCCGCCAGGGCATCGGCCGACGGCTGATGCGCCATGTGGTCGCGGAGATGGGGACCACCCCCCTGACTCTGCACGCCACTCCGAGCGGCCGCCCGCTCTATGAGGAACTGGGCTTCAAGGTCACCGGCCGGGCCGAAATGGTCCGAGGGCACTTTGTCCCCGGCGGTGTGGAGTCCGAGGTCTTCACCCGCCCGGCCACCGCGGAAGACCTCACCGCCGTGCTCCGGCTCGACGAGGAGATCTTCGGGGTCGACCGCACCCATATGATCACGCGACTGCCCGCCTTCTCCGACCAACTGCGCGTCGCCGAGGAGAACGGCCGGATCATCGGATACGCGTCCGCCTGGCCCAACATGGACAACCATGTCGTGGGTCCGCTGATCGCCCGTGACACGGAGACCGCGAAGGCACTCATCGCCTCGCTGGCCGCCCACACCGACCGCCCGCTGCGCACCGACATCGACGTGCGGCACGAAGAGCTGCTCTCCTGGCTCAAGGACCACGGCCTCGTGTCCATAGCCTTCAACTCGGTCATGACGTATGGAATCTCGGAGCTGCCTGGAGACTGGGCACGACGGTTCGCCCCGCTGACGGTGGCGGCGGGCTGAGACGGCTGTAGCTGGACGTCGACGCCTGTGACGCCTCTAGCCCTCTGAACGCCGTAGACGTCCGGTAAGCGCCTGTAGAGAAGCGGGGGGGGGGGGGGGGGGGGGGGGGGGGGGGGGGGGGGGGGGGGGGGGGGGGGGGGGGGGCGGCGGGGGGGGGGGGGGGGGGGGGGGGGGGGCGCGGGGCG
>NZ_JBITGS010000014.1:205572-208647 GCF_044457265.1 Streptomyces sp. NPDC050564
CCGCCCCCGCCCCCCCCCCCCCCCCCCCCCCCCCCCCCCCGCCCCCCCCCCCGCCCCCCCCCCCCCCCCCCCCCCCCCCCCCCCCCCCGCTTCTCTACAGGGGTGCACTCAGGCGAGCGACTCCACGGCGGTGGCAGCGAAGCCGTGGTCCTGGTCCGGCGCGCCGCCGCCGACACCGATGGCTCCGATCAGGCGGCCGTCGCGGTGGACCGGCACGCCGCCCGCGATGAACAGCAGAGGCCGGTCGAGCGCGGTGGGCAGGGTGTGGAAGAGGCCGCCCGGCTGGACCGCGTCGACGAGGTCGGCAGTGGCGGAGTCCAGCTGGAGCGCCGTGTAGGCCTTGCGGGTGCTGGTCTCGCCCGAGATCAGCACGGCCTGATCGTCGCGACGGAAGGCGAGCAGGTGACCGCCCGCGTCGAGAACGGTGACGCTGACCCTCACTCCGGCAGCTTCGGCGGCGCGGCGGGCCGCGGTGACGAGAACTTCGGCGTCCTCGGTGGTCAGCGGGGCGATGGCGGTGGTGGTGCTCATGAGGGGTTTCTCCTTGCGGGGGCATGTGCTGGGTTGATTGCGGCTGGTGCCGAGTCGAGGCAGTGCGGGGACGGCCCTGGCCCCGCGCCGTCCAGACCCCGGTCAGTGGTGGACGGCCGTCCGCTGTTCCACGGGCGAGCCGCCGACGACGACGGTGCTGGGGGCGTCCGCACGGCGCTCCAGGGAGGCCGAGAGGAAGGCGAGGACGAGCGCGCTCGCGGCGAGGACGGCGCCGACCCAGTTGGGGGCGGTGTAACCCAGGCCGGCCGCGATGACGATGCCGCCGAGCCAGGCCGAGAGGGCGTTGCCGAGGTTGAAGGCGCCGATGTTCACGGCAGACGCCAGTGTGGGGGCGCCATGCGCCTGGTCGAGCACTCGCTTCTGCAGCGGCGGCACGGTCGCGAAGCCCAGAGCGCCGATGAGGGCGATCGTGACCGCCGCGAGGATCTTGTGGTGCGCCGTGACGGTGAACAGGGCAAGCACGACCGCGAGACCACCCAGGGACACGTACAGCATCGGCATCAGCGCACGGTCGGCAAACTTGCCGCCGATGAGGTTCCCGCCGACCATGCCGAGGCCGAAGAGCACCAGCAGCCAGGTGACGGAGCCGTCGGCGAAGCCCGCGACGTGCGTCATCATCGGCGCGATGTAGGTGACGGCCGCGAAGACGCCCCCGAAGCCGAGCACGGTCATCGCCATGGCCAACAGCACCTGGACGTTCTTGAAGGCGGCCAGCTCATGACGGAGGTGTACGCCTTCGGGCTTCGGCAGCTCGGGCACCAGCTTGGCGATGCCCAGCAGACCGATCAGGCCGAGCACGGCGACGCCCGCGAAGGTGACCCGCCAGCCCGCGGACTGCCCGATCAGCGTGCCCAGGGGGACTCCGACGACATTGGCGATGGTGAGCCCGCTGAACATCATGGCGATGGCACCGGCCTTCTTCTCGGGGGCGACCAGCTCGGCGGCGACCACCGAACCGATGCCGAAGAAGGCACCGTGCGCGAGCGAGGCGACCACTCGGCCCGCCAGCATCAGCCCGAACACCGGAGCTACGGCGGAGAGCAGATTCCCGAGGACGAACAGCCCCATCAGCAGCATCAGCATCCGCTTGCGGGACACCTTGGTGCCAAGTGCAGTCATGATCGGAGCACCGATCACCACGCCCAGGGCATAGCCGGTCACCAGCAGTCCGGCGGTGGGGATGGAGACACCGAAGTCACCGGCGACCTCGGGCAGCACACCCATGATCACGAACTCGGTGGTTCCGATTCCGAAGGCCCCGATCGCGAGGGCCAGAAGCGCGAGAGGCATGGTGGGGTACACCTTCCCAGACGATTGCAGGAGCGCTTTGCGTGCGTTCACAATAGTTGCAGACGCGGGTTATATGCAACAGAGGGCTATTGCACCCGTGCTCTATCCTGGGTTTCAGCCGCTCCGGGACGGAGGAAAATGCCATGACAGCCACGGACCCCGCGCTCACCGCCCTCGCTCAGGGCTGGTGTGCTCTCTCTCTTTTGCACGGGAGGATCGAGGCCCACATCGAGCGCGAGCTGCAGGTCAAGCACGACCTGAGCGTGCGGGAGTACTCGCTGCTCGACGTACTCAGCCGACAGCACGAGGGTGAGGGCGGTCATCTGCAGATGAAGCAGGTCGCGGACGCGGTCGTCCTGAGTCAGAGCGCCACCACTCGTCTTGTCACCCGGCTCGAGGACCGCGGGCTGCTCTCCCGCTATCTCTGCCCGACCGACCGGCGCGGCATCTACACGAACGTCAGCGAGGCGGGCCTCAAGCTCCTCGAAGAGGCACGACCCACCAACGACGCCGCCCTGCGCGATGCACTCGACGAAGCTGCCAAGAGCCCGGAGCTGGCCCCGCTGGTCCGAGTCGTGGAGTCTGCGAGCGTGCCCGTATAGACCGTGCGCCCCATGAGCGTGCTCTCGTAGGGTGCGGTCATGGGAGATCTTGAAATACGAGCCGCTGTCGCCGAAGACGTGGCCGCCATCGTCGCGATGCTCGCGGACGATCCGCTGGGCGCCCAACGGGAGTCGCAGGACGACCTGACCCCGTATCTCGCCGCCTTGGAGCGCCTGAGCGCCGACCCGAACCAGCGGCTGGTCGTCGCCGTGCGTGAACGCCGTGTCGTCGGCACCCTTCAGCTCACGGTGATTCCCGGGCTGTCCCGCAAGGGAGCTACTCGCTCCATCATCGAAGGCGTACGCATCCATGCCGACGAGCGCGGCAGCGGCCTCGGCACCCAGCTCATCGAGTGGGCGATCGACGAATCCCGGTGCTTGGACTGCCAGTTGGTCCAACTGACCTCCGACGTCACCCGCACCGACGCCCATCGCTTCTACGAGCGGCTCGGCTTCACAGCCTCCCACGTGGGATTCAAGCTGCCGCTCTGAGGCGCGTGCCCCCTGCATGGTGAGGGGCGGTGTGTTTCACGTGAAACACACCCCCCCCAACCCGAGCGTCGTGCATTCCGCCAAACTGTACCCCCCCCGCCCACCGGGGGCCCCCAACCCGCCCAACGAGCCCCCCACG